>JAZODY010000205.1:0-9649 GCA_045597245.1 Tidjanibacter sp. | reverse complement strand
TTTTCTGCCCATTACTGCCGAATCGGGTGACGACAAAGCCCGAAACACTCTTCTCCACTCCCAAAAACCCTTCTGTTCCATCTCTTAAAAACACAACAAATGCGACGACATCTTCGCGGTCCCGCCTGTCTGTTTTTCGCTCTTTTCTTGTGATTTTGCTCCTGCGACATTACGCCCCGTCGGACGCAACCGCCATCATGATATTGCAATCCCTCGGCCGACGCAAGATAGTCCCGTCCATCCGACCGACACTCCGATATTACGCCACGTCCCGCATCTCACAAAACCGACCGGCCGTTCCCCCCCCCCCTCGGGCCCGCGCTCCAAACAACACCGCCGCACTCTCCGGCCCTACTCGGTCTCTTTGCCAAAAAACTCGGCTGCGGAACGGACAAAATATTCAATCGTCTCCGTAAGAGAGAGAAACGATTTGCCTCCGGCTGCATTCTTATGACCGCCTCCATTGAAGTAACGGCGCGCAAACACATTCACATCCACCTCGTCGCCACGCGAACGCAACGACACACGGATAAACTTGCGCGTCTGCAAAAACATGGCCGACATCTTCACCCCCGTAATAGTGAGCGGATAGTTCACAAAACCCTCGCTGTCGCCCAGCTGGAAATCAAACATGCGCATCTCCCTCTCCGAAAGCGACATGTATGCCACCGTATCATTCTCTATGAAGGTCATCTTGCGATTGAGCACATAGCCCAAAAGACGCACCCTGCTCTGAGTAAACGAGTTATATACGGCCACATTTACCTTAGGGATATCCAGACCGCGTTCCAACAGGCCGGCCACGGCTCTGAACAACTCGGGCGTGAGGAAACTGAACGAGAGATTTCCCGTATCGGTCATGATGCCGGCATACAGATTCTCGGCATCTCCCTTGTCCAACATCTCCACTCCGAACATCTCACACACCAGCCGATAGACCACAAACGAGGTGGCACAATCGTGAGGATAGGAGAACATCAGGTCGTAATAGGAGGGCGGGTTGAGATGGTGGTCGATGAGAATGCGTTTGGCCGAGGCATTCTTCTCTATGGCCTCGCACACCTTCTC
Organism: Tidjanibacter sp.; assembly: GCA_045597245.1. Classification (GTDB taxonomy): domain Bacteria; phylum Bacteroidota; class Bacteroidia; order Bacteroidales; family Rikenellaceae; genus Tidjanibacter. Next base: position 8,581 of record JAZODY010000205.1, on the reverse strand, counting down.
GTCGAGCCGTTCTATCATATTGAGGTCCAAACAGAAGACTATCTCGGCATCGGCTATGGCCTGCTCCGCCTTTTCGGGTTCCTCTTTGGCAATCACGAAACGCTCTATGCCCGTCATCCAATTCAAGAATGCGGGATAGCGGTTTGGCAATATGCAGGTGACCTCATTGCCCACCCTTTCGAGCACATGTGCCCAAGTGAGCGACGAGCCGAGCGCATCGCCGTCGGGGTTGGTGTGGGAGAGCACGACAATTTTCCTGCCGCCGTTCTCCAAGAGAGCTTTCAGCTCCGCCGCTTTCTGTCTGAATCCGTCCATATCCATCGGACAAAGATAGTGATTTTTTCCTACGGCGCAACATGCCGTCCTTCACATCTATTTGCTAAACACCGCTGAAACTGCTGAATCCGCCATCGACCGGCAACACCGCACCCGTAATGAAACTTGCCGCATCGGAGCACAGAAACTGCACAGCACCGTTCAGCTCGTGAATTTCGCCGAAACGTCTCATGGGCGTCTTGGCCAACACCTTTTTGCTGCGTTCGGTGAGCGACCCGTCGGGATTGATGAGTACCGCCCTGTTCTGGTTTCCGATGAAGAATCCGGGGGCAACGGCATTCACCCTCACCCCGTCTCCGAACTTGGTGGCCAGCTCCATTGCCATCCACTGCGTGACACTTATTATGCCGGTCTTGGCTGCCGAGTAACCCAGCACCCGCGTGATTGCCGAGTAGGTTGCCATGGAGGTGATGTTCACCACCGCCCCTTTGCCCTTTTCGGCCATAACTTTGCCGAAGGCGAGCGTGGGATAGACCGTACCGTTGAGATTGAGGCTCGTAACCCTCTCCCATGCCTCCACCGACATATCGAAGACCGTTTTGTCGTCGGGTATGTTGGCGTCGGCCATATTGCCTCCCGCCACATTGACCAATATATCGATTGTGCCGAAACGCTCCACCACGCTTGCCGCCGCCTCACGCATCTGCTCCACATCCAACACATCCCCCATGATGCCCATGACCTCGGCACCGTCCTCGGTGAGCTCGGCCACCAACGCATCTATCTTCTCTCTGTTACGTCCCAACGCAACAATACGTGCCCCCTGCGAGGCAAAACTTCGGGCGATACTGCCGCCCAACACACCGCTGGCGCCCGTTATCACCGCCACACGCCCCTCTATACCAAACATATTTTTGTTCATTCTTTTGTTCATTGTCACTCCTTCCCTCTCCCGAATTTTTGTTCATTTTTGTTCATTGTCACCCCTTATCTCTCCCGAAGAATCTTGGTTATTTCTTGTCGGTTCACCAGAGCGATTCGGGCGTCCCTGTCTGCATCCCCCCAAGAACATCGGCCTCTCCGCCTCCTATATCAATCCCCGCGCCAATTCGTCGCGCACGGCGGCCATGAGACCTTCCACCTGACCCAAAGCCAACATACGGCCGTAGAACGAGTAACCCGGGTTGTAACCCATCATGCCGTCGCCCAACATCTCTCTGCCGTGGTCCACACGCATGGGCACGTCGGGCTTCACCCTCTCGAAGACCCGCGCCACATCCAACAGACATCCCCGCCCCTCCAAATGGGAAGCCTCCATGAAGTTTCCCGACGGCTCCACGTGGGTGCTGCGCATATGCACGAAGTGGGTCCGCTCGGCATACTTGGTCGCCAACGCCGCCACATCGTTCCGCGGATTGGCGCTCAACGAGCCAGCACAGAAAGTCAAACCGTTATGAGGGTTATCCACCGCCTTCAAAATCCACTCTATATCCTCATCGCACCCGACAATGCGCGGCAACCCCAACACCGGATAGGGCGGGTCGTCGGGATGGATGCAGAGGTCTATTCCGTACTCGTCGCAGACGGGCATGACGGCCTCCAAAAACTTTTTCAAATTATCTCTCAGTTGCTGTTGATTGATGTCGCTGTAAAGGGCCAGCAGCTCGTTGAAATGCTCTATGGGGTGACGCTCGTTCTCGGCAATGTTGCCATTCACGAATCCCTGCGTTTTGAGAATAACCGCATCGATGAGCGCATCGCGTCCCGTAGCCGTCATTGTCGCCCCGAACCTTTCGACGGCCTCCATCTCCTCGGGAGAGTAATCCCGCTCCGCCCCGCTGCGATTGAGTATCCGACAATCGAAATAGGCGAAAGCCGTCTTATCGAAATAGAGCGTCGTGGTGTCGTCGGGCAGACGGTATTTCAGGTCGGTGCGAATCCAATCTATCACCGGCATGAAATTGTAGCAGACGGTCTTGATGCCCGCCATACCCAGATTGGCAAGGCTTCGTTTATAATTCTCTATGAGAAGTTCGCTCTCCTCTCCGCCATATTTTATCGCCTCGCACACCGGCAGACTCTCCACCACCTCCCAGACCAGCCCATGTTTCTCGATATAGGCTTTCATACTCTGTATGGCATTCACACTCCACACCTCACCGTTCTTCACTTCGTGCAGTGCGGTGACCACTCCGGTGACACCAATCTGTCGCATCATGTCGAGCGTGACCTTGTCGCGTCGCCCGAACCATCTCCAACATTTTTTCATCTCTTCACCATTAAGAAATTAACCGTATGAACAGACAAATTTACAACTTTTACCCCTAATCTCCACCATCCTCATCGCTAATTTTACCGCCACGCCCCGCTCCGCATCCTCTCTCCGCAAGGCTTCACACGACGGCCGTTTGCGAAAAAAACATCACCGGCACGGACGAAAGCGAAATGTTCCGCAAAATAAATTGTATATTTGTGGCCGTGGGGCGACCGCAGGCCGCCCTCAACGAACAACTATCACAAACCCGAAAAAGAGAACAGAAGATGTCTGAGTTGCGATTCAGAATGATGGAGGAGGCCATAAACCGCAAACCCAACACGGTGGCCATTCCCGAAGGACGCCCGACGGAGTACTTCGGAGTGAACGTATTCAACCGCGCCGCCATAGCGCGCTATCTCTCCGGCAAGGTCTATCAGGCCATGACCGAGGCAATGGACAATCACACTCCCATCGCCCGACAATTTGCCGACGAGGTGGCAGTGGGCATGAAACAGTGGGCCATGGACAACGGTGTCACTCACTACACCCACTGGTTTCAACCGCTCACCGGCACCACCGCGGAGAAACACGACGCCTTCCTCGAACCCGACGGAAAAGGAGGAGCAATCGAGGAGTTCTCGGGCAAACAGCTCTTCCAGCAGGAACCCGACGCGTCGAGCTTCCCCAACGGCGGCATAAGAAATACCTTCGAGGCACGCGGTTACAGCGCATGGGACGCCACATCGCCCGCCTTCATAGTGGACCGCACGCTCTGCATCCCCACCGTATTCATCGCCTACACCGGTGAGGCTCTCGATTTCAAGACCCCCCTGTTGCGCTCGACGGGCGCACTTAACGAGGCGGCAACGGCGGTGTGCCACTACTTCGACAAGGAGGTGAAAAGGGTGAGAGTGAATCTGGGTTGGGAGCAGGAGTATTTCCTCATCGACGAGTCGCTCTGGGCGGCACGTCCCGACCTCATGCTTACGGGCAGAACGCTGACCGGCTCGGAGAGCGCGAAGAATCAGCAGCTGGACGACCACTATTTCGGTGCCATTCCGTTGCGTGTAAAGAGATTCATGGAGGAGTTGGAATTTGAATCATGGAAACTCGGCATACCGGTACATACACGTCACAACGAGGTGGCCCCCAACCAGTTCGAGTTGGCTCCGATATATGAGGAGGTGAATCTGGCCAATGACCACAACCAACTGCTGATAAGCGTGATGGGCGACTTGGCCCGCAAACACGGGTTCCGCTGTCTGCTGCATGAGAAACCCTTCGCCGGCATCAACGGCTCGGGCAAGCACAACAACTGGTCGATAGCCACCGACACGGGTGTGAATCTGCTCTCGCCGGGCAAGACCCCCGACGAGAATCTGCAATTCGTGACGTTCTTGGTGAATGTGCTCATGGCGGTGGACCGCTACAACGGAGTGCTGAAAGCCAGCATTGCCGGCGCAACGAATGCTCACCGACTCGGTGCCAACGAGGCTCCGCCCGCCATCATATCGGTCTTTCTCGGTTCGCAGGTGTCGCAGGTGCTCGACAGGATTGAGATGAACGGAGAGTCGGAGATTGTGGTGGACGGAAAGAAGACCTACAAACTCCCCGGGCTCGACCAGATACCGGAGCTGTTCATAGACAACACCGACCGCAACCGCACCTCGCCGTTTGCCTTCACGGGCAACCGTTTCGAGTTCCGCGCCGTAGGTTCGACCGCCAATTGCGCCAACGCCATGACGGTGCTCAACACTGCGGTGGCCGCACAGTTGAAGGAGTTCAAGAGCGACGTGGACAAGTTGCTGGCCGAGGGCATGGAGTGCGAAAAGGCCGTCTATACGGTGGTACGCGACTATGTGAAACGCTGCAAGCGAATCCGCTTCGACGGCAACGGCTACTCCGACGAGTGGAAAGAGGAGGCCATGAGGAGAGGGTTGGACTGCCAGACATCGGCTCCGCTCATCTTCGACAATTTCCTCTCCCCCGAATCGGTGGAACTCTTCCGCTCGACGGGCGTACTGAGCCCCAAAGAGGTGGAGGCCCGTTGCGAGGTGAACTGGGAGATGTACACCAAGAAGGTGCAGATAGAGGCCCGTCTGTTGGGCGACATGGCACTCAACCAGATTCTGCCGGTGGCATCACGCTATCAGGCGATGTTGGCCGAGAAACTGAACAACATGAAGAACATCTTCTCGGCCGAGAAGATGGAGCGTCTGGGCAAATGCGACATGGCCATCATAGAGGAGATATCGGAACATGAGAACGCCATACGCGACTTGGTGGACAGATTGATTGAGGCACGCAAGGTGGCCAACATAATAGGAAACGAGCGCGAGAAGGCGGTGGCCTACCACGATACGGTGGCGGCGCTGTTCGACGAGATACGCAGCCACATCGACCGTTTGGAGATGATTGTGGACAACGAGATGTGGCCCCTACCCAAATACCGCGAAATTTTGTTCATCAAGTAAGAGGCCGGAGACGAACGGGGGAACGAAAAAAACAATGAGCCCCGACACGAAAAAGAGAGATATTTATAAAAAGTAACAAAAAAGGATGTGTGCGAGATGCACCATCCGCAACAGGGAACGAAAATGCCGACACTATCGAAAAGGGCCGTTGATATGCCCGAATCACCCATCAGAAAACTCCATCCGCTGGCCGTTGCCGCAAAATCGCGTGGCACGAAGGTCTATCATCTCAACATCGGTCAGCCCGACCTGCCCACCCCGCAGGTGGCTCTCGATGCACTGAAAAATGTGGACCGCAAGATATTGGAGTACAGTCCGAGCGACGGATTCCTCTCGTTGCGCGAGAAGTTGGTGGATTATTACAGCCAATATCAGATAAACGTGACGGCGGACGACATCATAGTCACTTCAGGCGGCTCGGAGGCAGTGCTGTTCGCCTTTCTGGCCTGCCTGAATCCGGGCGACGAGATAATAGTGCCCGAGCCCGCCTATGCCAACTACATGGCATTCGCCATCTCGGCAGGCGCGGTGATAAAGACCATAACCTCCACCATAGACGACGGTTTCGCACTGCCGAGCGTGGAGAAGTTCGAGGCTCTCATCACCGAAAAGACCAAAGGCATCCTGATATGCAACCCCAACAACCCCACCGGCTATCTCTACACCAAGCAGGAGATGGACCGAATACGCGACCTTGTGAAGAGATATGACCTCTATCTGTTCTCGGACGAAGTATACAGAGAGTTCATCTACACCGGTTCGCCCTACATCTCGGCCTTCCACCTGAAAGGCATAGAGGAGAATGTGGTGTTGATTGACTCGGTGTCGAAACGCTACTCGGAGTGCGGAATCCGCATCGGAGCCTTCATAACCAAAAACAAGAAGTTGCACGATGCGGTGATGAAGTTCTGTCAGGGTCGTCTGAGCCCGCCGCTTATCGGTCAGATTGTGGCCGAGGCCTCGATAGATGCGCCGAGGTCGTATCACATACAGACCTATCAGGAATACATACAGCGTCGCAATTGCCTGATAAACGAACTGAACAAAATTCCGGGGGTTTATTCGCCCGTACCGATGGGTGCGTTCTATACGGTGGCGCGCCTGCCGATAGACGACAGCGACAAGTTCTGTGCGTGGTGTCTGCGCGACTTCGAGTATGAGGGCGAGACGATAATGATGGCACCCGCCTCGGGATTCTACACCGACCCCACAAAGGGTCGCAACGAGGTGCGCATAGCCTACGTACTCAACATAGACGACCTGAAACGCGCCATCTTCCTGCTCGGCAAGGCTCTGGAACAGTACCCGGGCCGCGTGTTGTAAAGAGAAAAGACCGGTGCATAAAAAGAAGATAAAAAGCATTCGGACAAGATTTGCCCGAATGCTTTTCTTAAATTACATATACTTAACTTATCACACACAAATGAAGACAGTAAACATCATTGTACCAATTTACAAAAGTTTGCCGAGCGAAACGGACCGTCTTTCTCTCGACCGCCTTGTGAAAATTCTCGATGGGGGGGGTGGAACAAGGCATTGAAATAACCGCTATCTGCCCCGAAAACCTCGATACAAGTGCGTTCAAAGAGCTCTACCCCTCTTTTTCATTCGAACACTTCGACAGTTCTTATTTCGCCAGCAAACACTCCTACAACCATCTGATGCTTTCGTGCAATTTCTACGGCAGATTTCTCGCATGGGATTACGTACTTATTTATCAAACGGACGCTTTCGTATTCAGAAACGAACTCCGAGAATGGAGCGACAAGGGATATGATTATATAGGCGCACCATGGATTCTGAAACCCAAACATAAAACGCTCATATATAAAATCTGCTCCGAAATCAAGACCGCAATAGGCTCTCTTTTCGGCGGAGCAAAAGACCGCCACATAGCCCGCGGCAAGGTGGGAAACGGAGGTTTCAGTCTCAGAAAAACAAAATCATGTTACGATTTTCTTGTCGCTCATCCTCAACTCGCGGAGTTCTATAAGAGCCGCTCAAACAATCATCGCTACTACGAAGATGTCTTCTGGGCCGTGGAACCTCGCACCCACGGAGCAGATTTCCGCATTCCGGATGTGAAGGAGGCTCTCGAATTCTCTTTCGACATATATCCCGACCACGCCATGAAACAGAACGGAGGGCGTCTGCCTTTCGGCTGCCACGGTCTGTTCGGCAAAAAGAGATGGTCTTTCTGGAAACCGATAATAGAGAAAGAGATGTCGAAATAACTCCGCACGGAGGTAAAACAGGACGACAAAAACAAATCGCCGGAGAGGCAGAAAATAAAAAAGAGGAGAGATTGTCTGTCGAGCAAACCCGACTCAATCTCTCCTCCGTTTTTCGCACCTGCGGTGCTGCATGCAGCTCTCTCTGCACTCGTGATTCCGACGGGATTCGAACCCATGACCCACAGCTTAGAAGGCTGTTGCTCTATCCAGCTGAGCTACGGAACCATTCTTTTCGAGGTGCAAAAGTAAATGTTTTCTGCAAATTATCCAAACCGTAAGAGATATTTTGCCCAATATTCCGCATCGATTTCTTCGTTATGCCTCTCAAACAAGCCCGGAGGCATAGGTAAGCACATCGTCACGGGTGACCTCCTCGCCGCCCAAAATAATAAGACGCTCGACCACATTGTGCAACTCCCTTATGTTTCCGGTCCACGCCATCCCGCACAACTGCTCCACCGCCGAGGGGCTGAACTGCTTGACCGACACCCCGTATTCGTCGCATATCTCCTCGGCAAAACTCTCTATCAGCAACGGAATGTCGCTCTTGCGTTGCGACAGGGGAGGCACATTGATGACAATGACACTCAATCGATGGTAGAGGTCCTCGCGGAAGGTGCGGTGCTCTATCTCCTGCAAAAGATTTTTGTTGGTGGCGGCCAGCACACGCACATCCACCTCGATATCCTTGTCGCTGCCCACCCGACTGATTCTGTTCTCCTGCAACGCCCTGAGCACTTTGGCCTGCGCCGAAAGGCTCATGTCTCCCACCTCGTCGAGAAAGAGCGTGCCGCCCGATGCCTGCTCAAACTTGCCTTTGCGCTGTTTTATGGCAGAGGTGAATGCCCCCTTCTCGTGACCGAACAACTCGCTCTCAATCAGTTCGGATGGTATGGCCGCACAGTTCACCTCCACGAACGGGGCGTCACGTCGTCGGCTCTTTTCGTGCAACCAACGCGCCACCAGCTCCTTGCCCGTACCGTTGGCTCCAGTGATGAGCACCCTCGCATCGCTCGGAGCCACGCGGTCGATAAGGCGTTTCACATGCTGAATCTGTGGCGAACGGCCTACGATGTTCTTTATGGCCGAAGTGCGTGAACGTGAACGGGTGACCGGCATCGTAATCTCCTCGTCGGGCTCCTTGCATCGGGGTGTGTCGAGCAAAGTACGCACCGAGCCGAGCAGCCGGTTCATGTTCACGGGCTTGGTGACGAAGTCGCTGGCACCGCTGCGCATCAACCTCACTGCGGTCTCCACATCGTCGGCCGCGGAGAGCGCAATCCACGGCACGGAGGTGCGACCCGGCTCACATCCGTCGCCACACAAAATAACATCGAATC
>JAZODY010000204.1:0-15658 GCA_045597245.1 Tidjanibacter sp. | reverse complement strand
TGAGTACTCCGCTGAATCTGAGAATGATACGCCGCTTACGCAACCGCAGACCGCCATGAATAATGTCTGTCGGGAATACCGAAGGCCGAAAAATGACATGAATTTAGGACTGATTCTATTATAGATAAGCCGTATTGCGATTCGAATCTCTCTACGACTCGGACAAAACACAATGTGATACCCGCACCGAAGCAGAGGTGCATATCTCTCACCGCCGCTACCATACGGAACGATAATGGATTATCGACTGTCTTCCTACGGAACGGGGTCGTAACCACTGCCGCCCCACGGGTGACAACGCATTATGCGTTTGAATGCCAACCATCCGCCCTTGAAAACACCATGCTTTTTGAGCGCCTCCATGGCATAGGCCGAACATGTGGGAACATATCGGCACGACGGCGGAGTCAAAGGCGAGATGCAGGTGCGATAGAACTTGATGAGCAGCAAAAACGGCATGATTGCCAACTGCCTACAAACTCTTGCGAATCTTTTCCAACGCATTTCTGACTCCATTTTCTACCGTATTATAGTCGTGAATCACAGAGGTGTTATAGACAAAAGCAACATAAATATTCACCCTTTTGGCTGTTGCAGACTCTATAAGTGTGTGTTTGTTATGACGATATGCTTCGCGCGTTCTGCGCTTCATGAGGTTGCGTTTGTTGGCGCGTTTGAGAAATTTTTTGGGTACCGAAAAGAGCACCGAAGGCAGACGAACATCTATGTCGGCAACAATGTCGGCACTACCACCGACCTCGCCATCTCCCTGCTCATCACTCTCAGCGTCATTCGACACCTCGCCCGAGAAGACATACCAGAAATAGCGCAACGGCCCCGCATACCCCTTACGACCCTTCGCAAAGAGTATCTCCAACTCGCGCTTGCCTCTCAAACGCTCTTCACGTGTCAAACCCTCCCGCAACATATCATGAAAACTATCGTTCTCGGCCTCTATCCGACCACCCCTCTATTTACTTGGCAGGTTTTGCGTCGGCAACTCCCTCCTCAACGGGTTTGCGACGCGCACGGGTCTTTCTCTGCGGTTTGGCCTCCTGAGCCTTGATGAACTCCTCCGACTTGCGCGGCAGAGCCACCGACACCGGCTCGACCTCTTTGCCACTCTTAACCGTGGTGATGAGAATATCGGCCGCCTTGACCATGCTCGGACATTGCACCGAAGGCGCCATGATGCTCACCGTAAGTCCCGCCTCGATAGCGGTGCGAGTGGTATTGTCGCCAAAAGTTGCAATATGAGGCATGTTTTCGGTTCCGAATTTACCGACAAGCGTGGAAATCTCCGAAGGACTGTAAAAGACCAACAGGTCGTAGTTTCTCACATCCACATCGTCCAAATCGGCAGCCACCGTACGAGAAAGAATAATCTTGGAGAACTGCAAATTCAAGCGCTCCATGGTCTCCGGAATCTCCGGATTGTGAGGCTCAGACATGGCGAGAATAAATTTCTCGTCCTTATGCTTGATAATCAGCTCCATGAAATTATTGAAATTACCATCCGAGAAGAAAATCTTGCGCTTGCGATAGATGATGTACTTCTGCAAATAGAGGGCAATGGCCTCGGTGTTGCAAAAATATTTCATTGTCTCGGGAATGGAGATGCGGGCCTCCTCGCAAACACGGAAGAAATTATCGACCATGGCACGTCCGGTGAAAATCACGGCCGTATGAGAGAGAACATCCACTTTCTGACTCCTGAACTCCTTCAAAGTCACCCCGTTGATTTTGATGAAAGGGGTATAGTCGATGGTTACTTTGTGTTTCTTGACAATTTCGTTGAAGGGCGCTTTTTCAAGGTTCGCAGGTTTAGGCTGCGAAACCATTATCTTCTTTATTTCCAATTTGTTTTTTGTTTTGTGGCTAATCCGAATCTTATCTGATACCGAGCATTTTGACAACGATTGTGGTCACCGGCACGATATCGACGGTGCAAAGGTACAAAATCAAAAGTAAAATTGAAATTTTTTCTTTAACAAACAGATGCCATGTTCTGAAAAAATAGGCCGCAAAATATAACACAACCAGCACTATAAATACATCATATACGACTGTATCATACCTCTGCGGGCCAAAGGCAACCATCATAGAAAACGGCACCAACACCAACGACAACAGCGCAAAAAAGCGGTTCTGATTATCATTCAATCTCGCACAAAGGGCCTTGTTGCCAATCAGCACGCCCGTCACACTCAGCAAGAGCCATCTGTATGCTCCCCACCCCAAGAAACAGGCGGTCAGCGTAGCCTGCACACCCACAACGCTCCGTCCCTCCGGAATCAGTCCGCCACGCCACATGCAGTCCTCCGCCAGCAACGAAAATGCAATCAGCCCCATGACATTCATGAAAAGAGTGAATCCGGTTGTGGTAAGTCGTCCCTTCGTAGCCTCGTTCATACCCACACTCTGTGACGAGAACATCTCTCTCACATATAGTTTCAGGTCGTCTGAAAAGACGAAGACCACATAAAAATAGAATACCAGCACCGCCATCGACACCGCCATAAACACCGGTTCCTCCGCCAGCGACCACATGCCCGAAGTCTGCGGCTCGGTCACAAATACGGCCTGTGGCCCGAACAACCTCTCCACAGCCTGTCTTGCAAGCGTATCGGTTCCCGAAATCACCTCCTGCGGTATATCTGTTGTCCGTAATGTCATAATCGCTCCTCTCTACGCCTCGCTCTTTCTGACCGCCACTCTTATTATGGTGCCCTTGCCAATCTCCGACTCCAAAACTCCAATGCGGCCTCTGTGATACTCCTCGATGATGCGTCGGCTGAGCGAAAGTCCCAGCCCCCAACCACGCGTCTTGGTGGTGAATCCCGGGTCGAATATGCGCGAAAAGTTGGCCTTGGCAATACCCTTGCCCGTATCCTTCACGTCCACATAGACCCAATCATCATTGTCCGACAGCGTGACATCGATGCTGCCCTGTCCCTGAATGGCATCCAGCGCATTCTTCAACAGATTCTCTATGACCCACTCAAACAGCGCCGCATTCACCATGGCCGACACCGGTGCAATGGCCAATCCGTTGTAGTTGAGCGTAACGTTGCGCGGCACTCGGGTACGGAAATACATTATACTGCCCCCCACCACCTCGTTTATGTTGGCCGATTGCAAACTTGTCTCCGAGCCTATCTTTGAAAAACGGTCGGCCACCTTCATCAGTCGTGTAAGGTCCTTGTTCATCTCGTCGGTCACATAGATGTCTATCTCCTGCGATTTGAGATACTCCAACCAACCCAGCAACGACGAAATGGGCGTTCCTAACTGGTGGGCCGTCTCTTTGGCCAATCCAATCCACACTCTGTTCTGCTCGTCCTGCTTTGAGGAGTGGAACGTGATGAAACCGAAAGTGACAAACATGGCGATGACCAATATCTGCACATAAGGGAAATATATCAGCGTTTTGAGCAGACGGCTGTTGCCATAGAATAGCATATATCGTCGTCCGTTCCACGCATTGATTTCGAGCGGGTCGTTTTTGGAGGCCAATTTCATCAGCAATTTGTTGCGCAGGTCGGGATGGTTGAGCACTTTGTCGGGAATCATGTTCGACACCTCCACGCGCCCCATCTCGTCGGTCATGACGAATGGAATGCGCTGGCTATCGATGATATACAACACCAGCGGGTCATTGGAGTTGGTCTCCCCTATGCGTCCCATGGCATAGGACCAGAGGGTCATGTTGCTCTTCTCCTTCTCGCGCAGATTCTGTGCAATGTTAGTGGTGAAAATGAGCGAGAAACAGCCTATCGCAATACCCACACCGATTATTATCAGTCGATTGCGATAAGAGACCAGCGACTCTCTCAGTTTCTTCAATGTAATCATTCTTTCCTCTCCCCTGCGGTCAGTGCGCCGCTCTCGTTACTTTCTGCTTGTATCCTGCTCGGCGAGTATCCTCTCATACTCGGTCCTGTTCTTCAACAACTCCACCGCCGCAGCCACATGCGGGTCGGTGGCATAGGAGTGCTCCACCACGCCGCGCGCATAGTTGTAGCGCAACACTATCTCCTCTTCAATCATGCGCACCAAGTCCTCTTTGTGGCGTTGCAGGTCGGCCTCTTTGTCATCGGTGATTTTGTTCTCTATGGCTGCCAACTCATCGGCAATGGCCTCGTAGTAGAGCTCTTGTTCGGCCCTCGTCTTCATCTGTTTCAAAAGGCGCGAGGTCTCCGATTGCCACTCAATCTCTTTGTCGGTCATGAATGCCACAAACTCTCCGTAATGCTCCTCTGGGAAACGATACTCCCCGGGGACCACTTCGCTGTCGGCCGAGGCATGGCGACGCAAATACTCATCCACAAACTCGTCCACATAGTTGTAACTGTAAACCAAATATGCAAAACGGCTCACATAGTCCTCTTCCAACAACACATCAGGCATCACTCCGCCGCCGTCGTAAATCTTCCTGCCATTCAGCGTCTTATATTCCTTAATCAGCGAGTCGGGCACAGTCACTATTGCCCCCTCCTCGTTGCGATTGGCATAGTCAACCGCCTGAATGCAACGTCCGCTCGGCAGATAATATTTGGCGGTGGTGAGTTTCAGATAGGCGTCGTAGCCCAACGGGCGGGTGTTCTGCACCAACCCCTTGCCATAGGTGCGTCGTCCCATCAACACCGCTCTGTCCATGTCCTGCAACGCACCCGAAACAATCTCGGTGGCCGAGGGCGAACTGCCGTTCACCAACATCACCAACGGAATCTCCACATCTATCGGCTCGTTCTCGGTCACGAACGATGTGTTCATCTCCTTTATCTTCGCTTTGGTGCTCACCACCTCACGACCCTTAGGCACGAACATCGACACAATCTTCACAGCTTCCTGCAATACTCCGCCACCGTTGCCTCTGTAATCCACAATGATACCCCTTGCCCCCTGTTCTTTGAGCGCCATGAGGGCCTTTTGCATCTCCTTGCTGCACTCCTCGGTGAAATCCACATGGCGAATGATGCCTATGCTGTCGCTCAACATGCCGTAGTAGGGTACGCCCGGAACGGTGATAATCTCTCTCTGCAACTTCAACACCTCTCGCTCGCCCGAAAAGAAACGCTCCACCGTCAGTTTCACAGTGGTGCCGGGTTCGCCTTTGAGACGATTGCTTACCTGCTCGGTGGTGAATCCTTTGGTGTCCTCTCCATCGATGGCCACAATCTTGTCGCCCACCCTGATGCCGGCTTTGTCGGCCGGCGAGTTCTCATAAGGCTCGGCAAAAATCACATAGTCGCCATTCTGGCGAATCAGCGAGCCCACTCCCGCATACTTGCCCGTTGTGAGTATCTCGAAACCCTCCATATCCTTATCCGAGATGTACTCCGTATAGGGGTCGAGATGGAGTACCATTCCGCGTGCCATGTCGCTCATCAGTTCGTCGGGATTCACCTCGTCCACATAGAACAGATTGATGTCGCGGAACATGTTCACCAATATTTCCAGATTCCTGCCCAGCGCAAACTTGCCGTCATCGGCCGCCGAGAGCATAACCACAGCTCCCACAGCCGCCAACGACCACATCGCACCGCGCACAAGTTTTCCTCCTCGTTTCATGATTCATTCAGACGGTTTTGTTATTCACATAAGTTTTGATACGGAACTCCACCTGCACAGCCTCCTTGCGAATGCCGTCGAGCGTGATATGCTGCTCGTCGTCATAGGTGAGAACTATCTTGTCGTCAAAGACATTCATCACCCTCTTCAACGGACTCGATGCCCTGAACACCCATCGGCCCTCGCTCTGCTGCGTCATCACATAGCCCGACATGTTGAAGGCCCTGAGTATCTCTTCGCGGTCGGTCGTCACACTCGCCTCAACGGTGCGACGAACAAAGCCGAATCGGGGATAGACAAATGCCAGCACAACAAGCGCCAGCAACAACAATACTCCGTTGTTGGCATGGAACAACTCGTCGATGAATTGCTCCGCACTGATGCGCGCCATGCCCGTCGCGAACATCAGCGCATAAATCAACACCAACAGTGCCAGCAATTTAATCAGATACTTAACCACATGCAACAAATACTCCGTACTTTTCATATTTCTCTTCTGTTTTTCGTTTTTTCGTTCATCGGCCCTCCCCGATTTGTCTCGCTCTTCAACCTCGGCCTACTCTATCCGTTTCGTTCGGCCGCAAAGTTACTCACACATCCGGCCACTTCGTTCATCAGATATTTGGGAGTGGATGTAGCTCCGCATATACCCACCGACTCACAACCTTCAAGCCACTCGGCCTTCATCTCCGATGCCTGCTCTATCTTATGGCTGCGCGGGTTTGCCTTCCTGCACACCTCATAAAGCACCTTGCCATTGGAACTCTTCGCACCGCAGACGAACAGCACCACATCGAACCTGCTCGCAAACTCCCTCAAATGCAGCTCTCTGTTGGCCACCTGACGGCATATCGTGTCACTGATTTTCACCTGTTCAGGGTCGGCCGCCTGACTGCGAATCATCTCGCCTATGCGATTGAAGAGGTCGAGGCTTTGGGTTGTCTGCGAAATCAGATGTACGGGTCGAGAAAAATCCACCCCCGCAAGGTCCTCTTCGCGCTCCACCACCACGGCATCCTCATCAATCTGCCCCGTCAGCCCTATCACCTCGGCATGACCGCGCTTGCCGAAAATGACCACCTGCCCTCCGACACGTTTCATCTCTTCATGCGCCTCTATCACCAACTTTTGAAGGCGTGCCACCACCGGACACGTGGCATCTATTATCTCCACTCCCGCCTCACGCGCCATGCGATATGTTGCAGGCGGCTCGCCATGTGCCCTGATGAGCAGCGTCTTCCCGCCCAACGAGGCTATATCCTCATGATAAACGGTGGTCATGCCCATCGATTCAAGACGCCTGACCTCCAATGAATTGTGCACAATATCACCCAACGAATAGAGTCTCCGGCCGCTCTTCATGGAATCCTCGGCCTTAGTAATGGCATTCACCACTCCGAAACAAAACCCCGACTTATCGTCAATCTCTACCTTCATCTCCCACTATCGATTTATGATACGATTATACTCCCTGTCGAACCACTCCAACTCCTCCTCCAAAGTCATCCTGCTGTTGTCCAACACAATGGCGTCCTCGGCCTGCCTCAAAGGACTGATGGCTCGGCCGATATCGTCGCGGTCACGCGTCTCGATATTTGCAGCCACCTGTGCAAGTGTCACATTCTCTCCTTTGGCAGTCAGTTCCTTATAGCGTCGCTCGGCTCTCACCGCTGTGTCGGCCGTCATGAAAATTTTCAATTCGGCATCGGGGAATACCACCGTGCCTATATCGCGACCGTCCATCACCACACCCTTGTCGCGCCCCATGCGCTGCTGCATGGCCACCAGCCTGCTGCGCACCTCGCCTATGCCGCTCACCCTGCTCACCAGATTGCTCACCTCAATTCCGCGAATGAGGTCCTCCACACAACGCTCTCCCAGATAGATGTCGCTCGCACCTCGCTCGGCATTAAACCTGAAATTGATGTCGGCATCGTCCATAAGTTCTTTCAAACGCTGCTCGTCCACCTCTCCATCGACAACGGCCCCGTTTTCGAGCACCAACAGTGTCACCGCGCGATACATCGCTCCCGTATCGATAAACACATACCCCACGCGTGCCGCAACCATGCGGGCAAACGTGCTCTTACCGCACGACGAATATCCATCGACGGCTATAACTATTTTTTTTTCAGAGTAATTCATTCATTATATAATTTATCAACACCGACGAAATGGCAACAATTCCCAGCACAGCAATGATACATCCCGCTATGCGGTTCATCCACTTCAAATGGACCGGACTGAAACGCCTGCGCAACATATTGACCGACGAAGTGAGGACCAGCCACCACAGCGAACATCCGGCACACACACCCGTCAGCATGGCCGCACCGTTGAGATGCCCCATATCGTTGCTCAATCCGAAGGTGGCAAACAACGCCACATAGACCAATATGAAGGCCGGATTTGCCAGAGTCACCAAAAAGACCGAGATATAATCCTTCCAATAATCGTTCTTGCCTGCGCGATTGCGCCTTATCTGCACGTCGGGATTCGTAAAGAAGATATTGACCCCCACAAAGACGATACACGCACCGCCTATGAGGGTGATTATCATCCTATGGCTCTCCATGAAGTCGGTGATGATGGCCAACGAGAAGAAGGCCGCCGATGCAAAGATGAGGTCGGCAGTAGCAGCACCGAGCCCCGATATGAATCCCGATTTCAAACGCTTGCTCAGCGTACGCTGTATGCACAATATTCCCACCGGCCCCAACGGAATGGAGGCTGCCACACCGATAAAGAGTCCTCTAAAAAACAAATCGAACCACATAGTTTTGCCTCTGTCTGTTGCTCTATTTTGCAAAAATAGTAATTTATCCTCAAATCACTTCGTCTGCGGGCTCTTAATTTCCTCACAGAACTCTCTATTAACGTGACAAGGAGTGAATATTGTTACGCATGTGTCGGAAAAATTTTATCTTTGTCTTTCGAAACCCTCCTCTTCTTGCGCACCATGTGAAAGTTGGCGGAAAAAATCATGCCGCCGACGGTGGTGCGACAGAGATGACGGAGCGGACCGAACAAAAATTTCAAGCATAAACCGCATATGAAAAAACAACTCTTTCTCTCGCTCCTTAGCATTCTGCTGCTGAGCCTCGCATGGCTCGGGGTAAGCGGAGTGTTGTTGCTCGGAGCACTCGTGCCGCTGATGTTGGTGGGGCACGACTACGGCATCGACAAACACTCCTTCTTCAAGATGGCAGGTTGGACGGCCGGCGTGACGGGTCTGTGGTCGATTGCCACCACATGGTGGGTGTGGTATGCCGCACCGATAGGTACGGTGGCCATATTTTTTGCCCACATCCTGCTCTTCGGAGGAGTGACGATGATATGGTTTTTCCTCTCGAAACGCACACGCCCGATGGTGGCCCATCTGGTCTATGTGTGCGGCTGGGTGGCGGCAGAATATTGGCTGATGCAGGGCGAAATATCGTTCCCGTGGCTGATGTTGGGCAACGGATTCGCCGGCGACACATGGGCCGTACAGTGGTATGAATACACCGGAGCATTCGGCGGCTCGTTGTGGGTTATGCTGTGTAACGTGTTGATATATGAAGCCGTTACAAATCGTTCGAAGGTAAAGGGCGCGGTGGCACTCGCTGCGATTGCCGTCCCCATGATTGTGTCGCTAATCATCTTCTCCGGCTATCGTGAACAGGGCAACAAGGTGACGGTGACGGTGGTGCAACCCAACATAGACCCCTACACCGAAAAGTTCGACAGCATGACTCAGGAGCAACAGAACGACATACTGCTCTCTCTAAGTACCGAGGCTCCCGAGGATGCCGACTACATAATCTGGCCCGAGACAGCGGTGGACGACTACATCACAGAGAACTCGTTGGACGGCTCGCAGTCGGTTGGTCGGTTCCGCTCGTTTCTGAAAGAACAACGACCCGACGCCCATCTCATATTCGGAGCCTCCACCTACCGTTTCTACCCCGAGGGGCAACAGAGCAATACGGCCCGAAACAACGGCCTGCTCTGGTACGACATCTATAACTCGGCCCTCGCAATGGACGGCAACGACTACATGGCCGTTCATCACAAGAACAAACTCGTGGTGGGAGCCGAGAAGATTCCCTATGCCGATGTGTTGATTCCTCTGCTTGGCAACGTGATTGTGGATTTGGGCGGCATATCGGGCCAACTGGGAACCGACGAGGCGGTTGTGCTATTCCGTAAAAACGGAGGAAAAACCGCAATATCCACCGCAATCTGCTACGAATCAATCTACGGCAACCACATAGCCCGTTTCGTGAGGGGCGGGTCGCAACTGCTGACCGTCATCACCAACGACGGCTGGTGGCACGACACCCCGGGCTACAAACAGCACTTCTCCTATGCACGTCTGCGCGCTGTGGAGATGCGACGTTCGGTTGCCCGCAGTGCCAACACCGGAATATCGGGATTCATATCGTCTCGTGGCGACGTGCTCGACTCGCTCGGCTGGGACCGACGAGGCACACTCACAAGAGAACTCACCCTCAACAACCGCATCACCTTCTATGCCGCTCACGGAGATTACGTTGCCCGCATAGCGGTGCTGCTCTTCTTTATGGGAATACTCTACTTCGCGGCACACCACTATCGCAGCCGCCACTAAACCGACCGACAGAAAAGAAAGATGAATTACAAAGAGTGTACGGATTTTCTCTTCAACTCCTTCCCTCTCTACCAGAATCTGGGAGCCGGAGCCTACAAAGAGGGATTGGACAACATAACGAACTTTTGCGAGAGGCTGGGCAATCCTCAGGACTCCTTCCCCGCAATACATGTGGCCGGCACCAACGGCAAAGGCTCGGTATCGCACATGTTGGCCTCGGTGTTGCAGCACGGAGACCGCAAGGTGGGTCTGTTCACATCTCCCCATCTGGTCGATTTTCGCGAACGTATCAGGATTGACGGCAGTCCGGTTGCGGAGGAGGAGGTGACGGAGTTTGTGACCGAATACGGAGAGGAGATGAAAGAGCGCGGACTCTCGTTCTTTGAGATGACCACCGCCATGGCCTTTCATCTCTTTGCACGTCGCGGAGTGGATGTGGCTGTCATCGAGACCGGATTAGGAGGCAGGCTTGATGCCACCAACATCATCACGCCGCTCCTCTCGGTGATAACCAACATAGGTCTTGAACACACCCATCTCTTGGGTGACACAATAGCGAAGATAGCCTCCGAAAAAGCGGGCATAATAAAATCCTCGGTGGCGGCAGTGATAGGCGAAAAGCACCAAGAGAGTGTGGAGGTGTTCAAGGCAACGGCCGAGCGATGCGGAGCACCGTTGGCCTTTGCCGAGGAGCAATGGAGTGTGGAGAAAAAAAGCGATGGAGAGGAGCGCAACGGCTATCTGCTCGTAAGAAAAGACGGAGAGAGGAGGATGATTGAGACCGACCTGCTCGGCGATTATCAGAGTCGCAACATAGTGACCGTAATGACCGCGATAGACGAACTGAACGCACGGAGCGGATTTTGCATCGGCGAGAGAGAAATCATCGAGGGACTCGCCTCTGTGACCGCCACCACAGGCCTGATGGGTCGTTGGCAGATACTCTCGCGCAGGCCTCTGACGGTATGCGACACAGGTCACAACCCTCATGGATTCAAACATGTGGTCACGCAGATTTCCCGACAGAGATACCGTACGCTGCACATGGTGTTGGGAATGGTGAACGACAAGGACTTCAACAGCATAATGCCCCTGCTGCCCGAGGGTCGTTACATATTCACCCAGCCGTCGGTGGCGCGAGCTTTGCCTGCGGATGTGTTGCACGACAAGGCGGCCGAATACGGCATAGAGGGCCGCGTGGTGAGGAGCGTGGCCGAAGCATACGAAGAGGCGCGAAGAGAGGCCGGCGAGGAGGATATGATATTTGTGGGCGGCAGCACCTTCGTGGTGGCCGACCTGCTTACGGCACAAAAAAGAGGGTAGGCAAACGAAGGAAGACCGTTGCGACACAACAAACCATCGGACTGCAAAGAGAAGGAACAAAAGAGAGAGCGGTCGCACAATTTAATGACCGACAGATACGTTTATAGAATTGGGAATCTGTTTCGGGCAGGCCGTCGGGGAGTACGGATGCACGAAGGCGGGATTTCAAATAGATAGAATTTTTGTTTTTGGAATAATAGTGCTACTTTTGTGGCATATATACACTTATAGGCACGAAATGAAAAAGATACTTTTTATAGCGCTTTTCGCCGCTCTGTTCGGCGGCGAGGTCATGGGCCAGACCTACAACCAGTTCGGAACGACACAAAATCCCAACGAGATGGTGATGAAGAAGAAGAGATTCCGCGAGAAGTCGTTGCGCGAGTCGGGCTTGGAGCAGTTCATCGAGTTCGGTGCCGGCGTGGATTACAAAGACTGGCAGACCGCAACACTCGATGTATCATACATCTACGGTTATCAGTTGGGTCGTGCGGTGTTTGTGGGCGCAGGTGCGAGCTTGCAGTTGCAACCCGTATTTGAGGATTTCTACCTCACCCACAAATATAAACTCAACCGCCCCATATCGGTAAACATCCCCGTATTCCTCGACATAAAAACCTACATCATGAACCGCCGATTCTCGCCCTTCATCGACATCAGAGGAGGTTATAGTTTCGGAATCATGCCGGCCAAGATGACCTACACCCAGAATTGGACCGACTATGCTCCCGACAATGAGGACGGTATGGTGGCACGCGAGGACGTCCACACCAAAAATTGGATTGGAACGGGCAAGTTCGGCATGGTGGGTATAGGTATCAACTACAAGAAATGGGATTTCGGCGTCTATATGCCCACCTACGTCTATGGCAGATATAAGTACACGACCGAGATAACACGCGACTACGAATCGACCTCCTCGGTCAAGGAGAAATTCAGCAACAAGCAGTCGAATCGTCGCTCGCCCATAGAGTTGCAACTCAAAGCATCGTTGAGATTCTAATCGAACTTTCCTGCGAAACGAGCAACATCAGGAAACACACAGCCACCACGTCAATCGACATCGTGTCGTGGTCACAATACACACGAAACAAAAAGAGGTATTCCACTCGCGGAATACCTCTTTTTATATCCATTACGCTCCCCTGCTACTGATAGAGGAAACGCTTGATGCTCTTCTTGGGAGTCTTCTCAAACTCCTCTTCACGCAAAATAACACCCGAAAGCTGACCATAGGAGTAAATACGCTTGTTGAGCTCCTTGATGGCACTCTCCATCATTCCCTGCACCTCCTCCGACTTGATGCCGTCGTGCTCCAACAAATCCTTGTCGGGCACAATGAGAGCCATCAGCTTCTTGCCGCGCTCCACCACCAGACTCTCCATCACATAGGGCAGGTTGTTTATCTTGGCCTCTATCTCCTCGGGATAGACGTTCTGTCCGTTGGCACCCAGCAACATGGTCTTGCAGCGACCCTTGATGAAGATGAAGTTATCCTCGTCCATTGTCACCATGTCTCCCGTATGCAACCAACCGTCCTCGTCGATTACCTCAGCCGTAATTTCGGGATTCTTATAGTAGCCCATCATCACACACTCGCCGCGCAACAACAATTCGCCCGGAACATTTTACGGGTCGGGCGAATCGACCTTCGCTTCGAGCAGCGACATCAACTGATCCACCGAACGCTTTTTGGAGTGGTACTCATAGAGCGTGATGCTCACCAGCGGAGCACACTCGGTCATTCCGTACCCCACCGGACAGGGAAAATCCATCTTATAGAGCAGGTCCTCCACCTCGGGGTCGAGAGCTGCTCCGCCCACGATGAAGTCCTTCATGTTGCCGCCAAAGGTGGCGATGAGTTTCTTGCGGATGGTAGCATAGACAAACTTGTTCAACAACGGCACCTTCACTGCATATTTGAGAGCACCGCTCTCCAACTTGGGGAGAATCTGTTTCTTGATGACCTTCTCCAAAATCAGAGGTACCGCACAGATATAGACCGGTTTAACCGTCTGCAAGGCCTCCACCAAAATCTTGGGCGAAGGAATCTTGCCGAGCACCGTCACATGTGCACCCGCCGAGAGCGAGAGAATCATATCCACCGTACAGCCATAGGCATGCGCCAACGGCAGGAACGAGAGCGTGGTCGAACCCGGGAAGTGGCGTTTGAGCGGCAGCATGAAGACCACCTGCGCCGTAAGATTGTTCACCGTAAGCATCACTCCCTTACTGAAACCGGTGGTTCCGGAGGTGTAGTTCAACAGACACAGACGGTCGTTGGGTACCTCGGGATACCTGATGTCCTCCACTCCGAATCCGTCGGGATAGCGGGCAGCGAAATGCTGCTCGATTTCGTTCTGAAACTCGGTGCGACCCGTCGCCTCACGTTCGTAGAGACATCTGAAATCGTTGAGCGAGAATACCGCTTCGAGCAAAGGCAGTTTCTCCTGCTCGATGTCGGCCCAATAGTTGTCGTTAAGGAAAAGAAGTTTCGACTCGGAGTGCTCGATGATATGGTTCATGTCATCGGCATGGAAATCTTGAAGAATGGGGACAATCACTCCGCCGTAAGTTATGGTGGCCATATAGGTTATCACCCAGCGCACACTGTTCCTACCCACGAGGGCAATCTTATCACCGGCTTCGATTCCGCACTTATCGAACAAAAGATGTAGCTTGGCTATCTCCTGAGCCATTTCCAAATATGAGTAGGTCTCCTTGGTGAGATAATCCGACAGCGCCGGACGCTCATGATTATCCCGAAAACTCTTCTCATAAATTCTGATAAGGTTTTCTTTCAGCATAAAATATGTTTGGTTTTGATTCGGATGTAAATATACTACAAAAAGGTGAGTTTGCAAACTTTTCTTTCCAAAGCCGACCTGATTCAATTGTTTCAACCCAAACCGGTTACTCTGTTTCATGGCACAATGGCGGTCTGCCATAAGGCGGTAGGGCATGAAGAGCTGCGAAGACGCAGTGTTAATTTTTTGTCAAATCCGACATGTGTTGTGTGGTTTTTTAACCGATTTGATTACTTTTGCACCATAATCGTCAAAACGACAATAAAGAGACTGTAACAAAACCAATAAAACACACATTCAGATGGCTAAATCGTTATCCGCCCTCATCGGAAAAGTAAATTGGCGCAAAGAGATTCTGCAATGGATTCTGGTGCTTTTCGGTGCGCTCCTCATCGCCGCCGGCTTCGCGCTCTTCACCAACCCCTATAAAATCATCCCGGGCGGCGTCTTCGGTCTGGGCCGAGTACTGCACCACATATTTCCCTCGATTCCCACCGGAACATTCGGACTGATGATGGACATTCCGTTGTTAATCACAGCCTTCCTCATTTTCGGCAAGGGATTCGGAACAAAGACCATTCTGGCCGCACTCACCACCCCGCTCTTCATGAACACCATCACACGATTCATAGGCGAGGACCCCTCCGACACCTCCACACTCCTTAATCAATATCTCAACTTCTCGGACAATGTATTGATGGCCGCACTCTTCGGCGGTGTGCTGATTGGTGCCGGCATAGGTTTCATACTGCGCACCGGAGCCACATCGGGCGGTACGGACATCGTGTCGATGCTGGTGGTTAAGTTCGCCCACATGAAGTTCTCCTCGGCAATGATAATCGTGGAGTCCACCATTATTTTTATAGGTATTCTGGTTTTGGGCGATTGGAAGTTGCCTCTTTACTCATTAATCGCTATCTTTGTCTCCACGAAGATGATTGACTTCACAATCGATGGAGCCAATGCCGACAAGTTGCTTTTCATCATCTCCGACAAACGAGAGGAGTTGAGAAGCTATATCCTCGACGAACTCGACCGAGGAGCGACCTACATAAAAGCAACGGGAGCCTACACACGTCAGGAACGTGAAATGATATTCCTTGTGGTTAGTCGCCGGCAGGTGACCGCCGTCAAGGAGGAGATTCGCAAAATGGACCCTCACGCCTTCGTGGTGGTGGTGGATGCCAGCGAGACCATAGGCGACGGTTTCAAGACCTTCGAGCAGTACTAAGAGTTGGACTTTTTATTTTTCAGACAATTACATCATGCAGATTAACGGACTCAGACCGCTGACCGGAAACGGCAAGAAACTCTACATAGAGACCTACGGATGTCAGATGAA
>JAZODY010000203.1:0-7209 GCA_045597245.1 Tidjanibacter sp. | reverse complement strand
CCTCCGACTTGGAGAACCAGGATCCGGCTTTCTGCACCAAATCCAGTTTTACGCCCAGGTCAATCAGTTCGCCTTCATGGGCTATACCCTCGCCATACATGATATCAAATTCGGCTTTCTTGAAAGGAGGAGCAACTTTATTCTTCACCACTTTCACTCTCACTCTTGTTCCGAGCTGTTCTTCACCATCCTTTATACTTGATGTTTTTCGTATGTCGAGCCTTACGCTTGCATAGAATTTCAGCGCATTGCCACCCGTAGTGGTCTCCGGATTGCCATAGACAACGCCAATCTTCTCTCGCAACTGGTTAATAAAAATACAAACCGTCTTTGTCTTACTGATGCTGGCTGTAAGTTTTCTCAACGCCTGAGACATCAATCTTGCCTGCAAACCCATCTTCGACTCCCCCATTTCACCTTCAATTTCGGCTTTGGGAGTAAGCGCAGCCACCGAATCGATAACTATAATATCTATCGCACTCGAACGAATCAACGTATCGGCAATCTCCAATGCCTGCTCACCACTATCGGGCTGTGACACCAACAAGCCGCCAATATCCACCCCCAACTTCTGGGCATAAGTGGAATCAAACGCATGCTCTGCATCAATGAATGCTGCTATACCGCCCGACTTCTGAGCCTCTGCAATGGCGTGAATTGCGAGTGTGGTCTTACCCGAAGACTCCGGACCGAATATTTCTATCACTCTACCCTTCGGATAACCGCCAACACCAAGCGCGGCATCGAGCGTCACCGAGCCGGTGGGGATAACAGCCACCTCCTCCACACTTTCATCCATCCTCATAATGGAACCTTTTCCGAAATCCTTCTCTATCTTATCCAAAACCGCATTCAGGACCTTCATCTTGTCCGAATCAATCTGTTTCTTCTCTGCCATAATTCTCTATTATTTACTAATTTATAATTTAATTATCCTTTGTTTTCTTCATCATTCTCACCGCCCAACGCATATTCCGAAACAGCGGGAACTATTTTGTAAATATACAAAAAAATAGAATAAAAGA
Organism: Tidjanibacter sp.; assembly: GCA_045597245.1. Taxonomy (GTDB): domain Bacteria; phylum Bacteroidota; class Bacteroidia; order Bacteroidales; family Rikenellaceae; genus Tidjanibacter. Next base: position 6,184 of record JAZODY010000203.1, on the reverse strand, counting down.
CAAATATCGAACCGCAAGAAACTCTCACGATTCGATATTTCCGTATAAAATATATGTTCTATCGACTTCTATTCCGCCCTAACACTCATCCGGCATCCTCTTATTTTGCCGTAACCTTGTGTTCAATCTCTTCAAGCATCTGCCTGAAACTCTTGTCGGTTTCTATCAGATTAGCTATCTGCTTGCAGGCATGCAACACCGTCGCATGATTTTTTCCGCCTATCGCCGCACCGATTGCCGACAACGGAGCTTTGGTATGTTGTTTACTCAAATACATCGCAATCTGTCGGGCTTGCGCAACATCGCGGGTTCTCTTTTGAGAATCAAACGTTTCCACGTCGATATTAAGATAATCACAAACAATATTTCTGATATGCTCAACGGTTATCTCCTTTTGCGTCATCTTCACATACACCTTCATCACCTCTTTTGCCAACGATATCGTAATCTTCTTCTTCAATATAGCCGCATTGGCAACCAGCGCCGACAGCACGCCCTCCACCTCTCTGATATTGGCATTAATATTCTCGGCGATGAACCCTATAACATCATCGGGAATATCCGCACTCAATCGGGCGGCTTTGGCCTTGATAATTTTCACCTTCGTATTGAAGTTTGGTGCAGTAAGCTCAGCCGCAAGCCCCCATTTGAATCTGGTGAGCAGACGGTCGTTTATATCCTTCAACTCGGCCGGACGCTTGTCCGAAGTAAGAATCAACTGCTTTCCCATCAGATGGAGGTGATTGAAGATATTAAAGAAAGCGTTCTGGGTACTGTTCTTATTTCCCGAGAGTTCCTGAATATCATCTATAATCAACACATCCATCATCTGATAGAAGTTGATGAAGTCATTCGGCTCATGATTAAGCATGGCAGTCGTGTACTGCGCTTGAAACTTGTTCATCGAGACATAAAGCACCTGCAAATCAGGATAACGCTGCTTTATCTCCATACCTATCGCCTGCGCCACATGGGTTTTACCCAAACCCGGTTCACCGAAAATATAGAGCGGATTATAGGGCGTCTGTCCCGGATTGAGCGACACCGCTATACCGGCCGAACGAGCCAATCGGTTACACTCTCCCTCCACAAAGGTGTCGAAAGTATAATTAGGATTCAACTGGGAATCTATAATCAACTTCTTGATGCCGGGAATAATGAAAGGATTCTTTATCTTTGCGGTATCGTTCTGCGCCACAAATTTCGATGCCGACGAAACATTTGTATCTGTCGCATGCGAAACGGTGTGCTGCTGCGGAGTTCTGGGGAACGAATACCTCAAACGGGTCTTGTTTCCGAAGCACTCATAGATTATGGGACGCAACGAAGGGATGTAGTTTCTCTCGATGTGATAAACATAATCCTCACTCGGCACACGCAGTTGCAGAATACCGCCATCGAAACCAAGAGGCACGATAGGCTTGAACCACCTAACGAACTCCTCGTCAGTGGTTTGCGCCTTTATCTTGGTCAGGCAGTCCTGCCAAACAATATCGTATGTCGAGTTTTGTATCATGCGTATTAATATCTCTTCCTACGACACAAAATTGTGTATAATTTTTCTAAAAAAACAACATGCATTTGTTGTAAAATTCAAAAAAAAGAGTAAGAACAAAAAGCCAAAAAAATAGACTCTATATTTAATCGATTGATATAGAGAATTAATAATTTTTTGCTTATATTTGCATATAATATTTTTTATTAAACCAACCTTTCCACATAGGAATAACTTATAGATATTTTTGACATGAAAATTGATTCTATTGCATTACAAAAAGCACAAAGCTGGCTTGATGGCAGCTATGACGAAGCGACAAAACAAAAGGTTAAAGACCTGATGGAAAACGACATAAAGGAGCTTAACGAGAGTTTCTATCGTGATTTGGAGTTCGGCACAGGCGGCCTGCGAGGCATATTGGGAGTAGGAACCAACCGTATGAATATATATACGGTAGGTATGGCCACTCAGGGCTTGGCCAACTATCTGAAAATTTGTTTCCCCAACGAGGAGATTAAGGTTGTCATCAGCCACGATTGCCGCAATTACAGTCGTGAGTTTGCCGAGAAAACAGCCGACATTTTCGCCTCCAACGGTTTCAAGGTCTTCCTGTTCGATTCGTTGCGTCCCACTCCCGAGTTAAGCTTTGCCATTCGCGAGTTGGGGTGCAAGAGCGGAGTGATGGTTACAGCCTCCCACAACCCCAAAGAATATAACGGATATAAGGCTTATTGGGATGACGGTTCACAGGTAACCGCTCCCCACGACACCAATATAATAAAGGAGGTGGGCAAAATCACTTCCGTAGACCAAATCATTCAGGGTCTCAACCCGGAGAACATCACCATTCTCGACGAGAAGTCCGACGAAATATATCTAAATCGCGTTCATTCTCTCTCTCTCTCGCCCGATGCGATTGCCAAGCACAGCGACATGAAAATAGTATACACCCCAATCCACGGCTGCGGCCGCCGTCTGGTGCCTGAATCGCTCAAAAAATACGGTTTTGCAAATGTGAGCACGGTCAGCGAACAGATGAGTGTGGACGGCAATTTCCCCACCGTCATATCGCCCAACCCCGAAGAGCCCAACGCAATGAAGCTTGCCATTGAGTTGGGTCGCAAGGAGGGTGCCCAGATTGTCATGGCGACCGACCCCGATGCCGACCGAATCGGCATTGCCGTTCCGGACGAGAACGGAGAGTTCGTATTGCTGAATGGCAACCAGACCTGCACACTACTTATATATTATCTGTGTCGTCGATGGAGCGAACTCGGCAAGTTGAACGGCCATCAGTATATCGTAAAGACCATTGTCACATCGGAGATGATAAAGGAGGTGGCCGCCGACTACGGAGTGAAATGTTTCGACTGCCTCACCGGTTTCAAGAATATTGCCGGCATAATTCGCCAGCAGGGCCCGTTGGGAGAGGAGTATATCGGTGGCGGCGAGGAGAGTTTCGGATTCTTGGCCGGTGATTTTGTAAGAGATAAGGACGGTGTATCGGCATGTTCGTTGGCAGCAGAGGCCGCAGCATGGGCATTGGAGAACGGAACGACTCTTTATAAACTCATCAAAGAACTATACTTAAAGTACGGCCTATTCAAGGAGTCGCTGGTATCGGTTGTTCGCAAAGGCATGGAAGGCCAGCAGGAAATCAAGCAGATGATGGTGGACTATCGCAACAATCCTCCCAAATCCATTTGCGGCTCGGCCGTTACGATTGTCAAGGACTACCTGACAAGCAAGACAATAGATATGGTTACCGGAAAAGAGTGCCCGCTCGACGAGCAAAAATCGGACGTATTGCAATTCTTCACGGCCGACAAGAGCGTAATATCCATTCGTCCCTCCGGCACCGAGCCTAAGATTAAGTTCTATTTCGGTGTATGTGAGCCGTTGAATTCGCTTGAAGAGTACGACAAGGTGAACGATGGGCTGAATGAAAAAATCACCGCAATGAAAAAAGAACTCAATCTTGTATAAAGAGTGTAATATCATAAAAACAGCGAGGTGGCTCATTGCAAAGGCCACCTCGCTGTTTTTTACATATAGATTATACACATCTTTTATCCTGCGACCGTATGAGTTTCACCGCCTTCTGCCCTATACCGAATCCCTCTTTCACGGAGCGAACCAAACCACCCCCGAAGAGAAACATGAATCCGGAAGAGATAGCGGCCTTTATGTTTGTCACAGGTCGTATAATTCCGCTGAAATCCTCACGAATTGCTCGTTGTTGCTGAATAATCTCCATTCTCACACATTTCTGCATATCCAACAACTCCTGCAACGAAGATATTTGTGAGTATCTCAAATTTTTATCTATCCTGCTATTCATACTTCCTGCTCCTCTTCATCTTCTTCAAACAACATACTACACAACGACTTGACAAATGAACCGACAAAGAGCCGTTTTCTGAATCTATATACGATGCAGGCCGCCACAAACAACAAGGCAAACATTATCAGGAAGGCCCATAGGAACGAGTCAAGCCACCACGCGAGCAGAATCACCACGGCAGCAATCAGCATAACAAGCGCCAACGCCCACATCATGATGGTCACAATCATCCCAAGCAGTCGGCCGCTAACAACCGACAGACTCTCCACACACTGCAACTTGACCACATCAATCCTTAAATTGACATACTCTTTCAGGTCGGAAAACAAATGATTTACGTTACCAAACATAGGTATCAAAAATCGTTATTCCGTATTATACCTAAGCATTCTCTGCCATCTCATGCATTTTCTCCCGCAATTCGGTTTTGCTGCGGTCATAGGTATTTTTTATCTTTTCCGAAAGTTCCGAATAGCTCTCTTTGATGCCGTCCATGCGCTTATCCATGTAATCTTTGAGCTGCTTGCGAGTCTGTTCGCCTTTTTCGGGTGCATAGAGAAGTGCAATCACTCCACCTATCAACATTCCACCCAGAAATGCCGTAAAATTCATTCCTCTCATAACTAACAAATTAATTAAACGTTAAACAAAATCTGTTGATTACCCGTATCAACATATCTTTAAAAAGAACGAAGATGTCTGTCTTTGCATCGCCCGAGACCCACTGCCCCACCTGCGACGCTCCGACACACATCTCCGTATCCTGTTTCCGATTATCCTTCTACTCTATCGTCGCCTATTTGATATATTTCACCAACTTACATTTCTCCAACTCCTGCAATCCCTCAATCATGGTCTGTGCATTGAGTGTGGCTCCTTCGAGATTGGTGTGAGTATGGTCACCCGGGAAAAAGGCATTCACCGCCTCCTGCCCCATCGCCTCATACTTATCGGCCACTCTGCCATTAAGGTCCACATAATGAACATCCTCCGTCTCGGCAATCTCCGACAGCCACAAACCGAAAGTCTTGTCCGAACGTTTCGACTTGCCATCATAAAGCTCTCTCCACGGTATTTGCGAGAAGAGTATCGGAGTAGCTCCCTTTGCTTTGGCCTCCTGCACGAATTTGGTCATATACCACCCGAATGTATGCACAATCTCGGTTGTCCCATCGGGCTTGGTAACCTCCGTAGTCTCCTCACTCATTCCCCCCATCATGGAGCCGCGCCCCTGCGGATTTCCGTCGTTATGACCGAATCCCATAAGTATGAAATCCCCGGGTTGGAGCATATCGCAAACTTCCTGCCACAATCCTTCGTTGAGATAAGTTCTGCTGCTGCGGCCGCCTCGTGCCTTATTCACCACATTTATTCTTGTGGTGTCGAACATCTCCGCAATAGGCGTTCCCCACCCCACGATATTACCCGAGTTAGGAGCCACCGTAGAGTCACCGATAATATAAAGCGTGGGTTTCTGCTTGGGTGAATCGCAGAATGTCAGTGCAAACAATGCTGCACACAAAAAGAGGAATACAGACTTTTTCATATTTTCACTATTTTGTTTAACGATTAATTATTGTATTCTCAGTTATCTTTATCACCATAGACATAGGTCCTAATAAGCTCTTCGACAATCAATGGTGTTCCTTGCGCCGAACGCATACGAATATGTTTTTTCAGAGTACACATTCCCGCACTGTCGGGAGTCCCCGGGTCCACCATATAAATAGGCACCCCGCTCCTTACATATCTCACCAAAGCCGCTGCCGGTTACACCGCCAACGATGTCCCCACCACAAGCATCAAATCGGCCTGAGCCGCAATTTTAGTAGCCTCTTCGAACATAGGCACCGCCTCGCCGAAAAAGACTATGTGGGGACGCAGCAATGCCCCATCCTCGGCTCTGTCGTCGAGGTGTTGCTCCCAACCTTCAATAGGGTAAACGGCCTCCGGATTACGCATGCTGCGCAGTTTTTTCAACTCTCCATGCAGATGTAGCACCTTACTACTGCCGGCCCTTTCGTGCAGGTCATCCACATTTTGCGTTATAACCTCCACATCGAAAAATTTCTCCAAGCGGGCTATGGCATAATGCCCCTCATTGGGTGCCTTACTCAGCAGTTCCTTGCGGCGGATATTATAGAATTCGATAACCTTCGCCCGATTATTGGCCAATGCCTCGGGCGTACACACCTCTTCTATACGATAGTTGGCCCACAATCCGTCGCTATCGCGAAACGTGGCCAATCCGCTGTCGGCACTCACTCCGGCTCCCGTAAAAACAACCAACTTTTTCATTTCGTCAGAATCATCAAGTCACGATTTAAAGATAACTATTTTTT
>JAZODY010000202.1:0-3420 GCA_045597245.1 Tidjanibacter sp. | reverse complement strand
CAACTCCTTGGCTCACAGAACGACATGGCTACGATCCGACTTGAACCACCCATAATGGCCGTGATGACAGGAACTTTAAGGTTGTGCAGCAGGTCGTTGCCGTCACGCACCAACTCCTCGTTATGCTCCTCCTCGATGACCACCAACAGGTCGCCGTTCACACCGCCATGACGGGCAGCGTTACCCTTTCCGCTGACAGACAACTGCATGCCTTCACCCACACCGGCAGGGATGCGAATCTCCACAACCTCCTCGCCTCGCATCGCTCCGTCGCCATGACACTTCTCGCACGGATTGGTCACAACCTTACCCTCGCCGTGACACGTGGGACACACATGCTGGGTCTGGGCTCTGCCGAAGAAACTGTTCACTATCTCAGTCACATAACCCGCTCCGTTACAATTGGGGCATGTGGAGTAGGAATTAGAGTCCTTAGCACCCGAGCCGCCACACTTGTCGCAAGCCACAAGCTTGCTTATTTTCAGTTTCTTGACAGTCCCCTCGGCAATCTCTTTGAGCGTCAGTTTTACTTTCACCCTGAGGTCGGAGCCGCGATTGACACGTCGGCCGCCTCCCTGCTGACCGAAACCGCCGAAGCCTCCGAAGCCCCCGAAATGACCTCCGAAGATATCGCCGAAGTTGCGGAAAATATCCTCCATGCTGAATCCGCCGCCAAAACCGCCCTGACCGCCCATGCCGCCATCCATGCCGGCATGACCGAACTGGTCGTAACGCGCCCTCTTATTCTGGTCGCTGAGCACATCATAGGCCTCGGCCGCCTCCTTGAACTTCTCTTCGGCCTCCTTGTCGCCTGGGTTTTTTTCCGGATGATACTTGATGGCCGCTTTGCGATAGGCCTTCTTTATCTCTTCGGCATTGGCGTTCTTCTCCACGCCCAACACCTCATAATAGTCCCTCTTTGCCATTTATTCAAATCATTTATTCCTCTTTCTGTTTTCAGGCCGTTTCATCCGACGCTCTGCCCCCGTCCGCAACAGGCCGACCACAAGCACAAAGCCGCCGGACACGACCGACTAAAAAAGGCTACTCGCCCACCACCACCTTAGCGTAACGAATCACCTTGTCGCCCATCTTATACCCTTTCTGGATGACATCCACAATCTTACCCTTATGGGCATCATCCGCCGGAATCTTGGCAACAGCCTCGTGGAAGTCGGTATCGAGAGCCAAATCCATAGCCTCTATCTCATGCACATTCTTTGCTTTGAGCGTATCGCGGAACTTCTGCGCAATCAACGCCACTCCCTCGCCAACAGCCGCCACATCCTCGGCCGTCTCCATAGCCTTCAAAGCGCGCTCCAAATCGTCCAACACAGCCAACATGGACTTCACGACATCTTCGCCGCCCGTCTGAATCAGCTCCATCTTCTCTTTCAGCGTGCGTTTGCGATAGTTGTCGAACTCGGCCGAAAGGCGCAGATACTTGTCTTTCCATTCGGCCACTTCTGCCGTCAATCGTGCCGAATTGTCAGCACTTTCGGTCTCTGCCTCTGCCACATTGTCAGCACAACCTCTCGCCTCGGCCTCGCAACCACCGGCGCAAGGCTCCTGAGTGTCGTTCTTAACTTCTTCGTTTTCAAACTGCTGCTCGTTCATATCCTTTCTCTCCATCTCTTAGTATATTTGTTTTTATATTATATTCTTCAAAATATGTACCAATCACCGCCACCGCTCGTGGCACCATTCACGCCCGAAAGCGTCATCGCAACAAAAAAAGAGCCCCTCCCGCGCGGCTCTTTTTTCTCTCTTTCGGCCTCAACAGACACCCTCGTCAATAACCCAGAATGCGCATCATAGAGCGATAACTCTGCTCCTTAGCAAACAGACGCGTATAATATTCCCCCGTCTGCTTGTCGCGGTCGATGAGGATGTGCTTGGGCGCAGGGGTCAGACAGTGCTGAATTCCGCCGAATCCACCCACCGACTCCTGATAGGCTCCCGTATGGAAAAAGCCGATATACTGCGGCTCGCCATCCTCCAACTTGGGAAGGAAGATGGCATTGGAGTGCGACTCGCCGTTATAGAAATCTTCGCTGTCACAGGTCAGACCGCCCAAAAAGACGCGCTGATACTCCTTATCCCAATTATTGATGGCCAACATCGGATAGCGCTGATTGATTCCCCACACATCGGGCAACGTGGTCATGAACGAGCTGTCTATCATGTACCAACACTCGCGGTCGTTCTGCTGTTTCTGATTGATGATGGAGTAGAGCACCGCACCGCTCTCCCCCACCGTAAACGAGCCGAACTCGGTGAAGATATTGGGCTCCTGCACGCCGTTCATATTACATATATTCTTTATCTGTGCCACAATCTCCTCCGACATGTATTCATAGTCATAATCGAATGCCAGCGAGGTTTTGATTGGGAATCCGCCACCGATGTTGAGCGAATCCAACTCCGGACAAATCTTCTTCAACTCGCAATAGATGGACAGACACTTCGACAACTCGTTCCAATAGTAGGCCGTATCCTTTATGCCGGTATTGATGAAGAAGTGCAGCATTTTCAGATGAAATTTCTTGTTCGGCTTAATCTTCTTGCGATAATACTCCACGATGTCATTGTAGCGAATGCCCAGACGCGAGGTGTAGAAGTCGAACTTCGGCTCCTCCTCCGACGCGATACGTATACCCAACTTACAAGGATTCTTCAACACGCCGTCGAAGAGGTCCAACTCCTCTTTGTTGTCCAACACCGGAATGGTGTTCTCAAACCCGTTGTTTATCAAATAGGCTATATTCTCCACATATTGCGGACGCTTGAATCCGTTGCAGACGATGTAGCGACTCTTGTCGATGAGGCCCGCATCGTAGAGCGAATTGATGATGTGAATATCGTATGCCGAGGAGGTTTCGAGATGAATGTCGTTCTTCAACGCCTCCTCCAAAACAAAGGCAAAATGGGAACTCTTTGTACAATAACAATAGTTGTAGCTACCCTTATAATCCGCTTTGGCCATAGCCACATTAAACAATCGCTTGGCACGCTGAATCTGCGACGATATTTTCGGCAGATAGGTTATTTTCAGCGGAGTTCCATACTGCTTGATGATGTCCATCAGGGGCACATCATGAAAATAGAGCTCGTTGTCCACCACGGAAAATTCATCCTGAGGAAACTCGAACGTCTGCTCAATAAGGTCAATGTACTTGTTCTTCATTTGTCAAATCGATAATTATCCAACAATCCGCCTCGACTACTTCTCATTTTTCAGACCAAAGTAACCGAGCTACTTTCCCGTCTCATTACAAATGCAAAGCAAATAAATCTTTTTCGATTTATCAACTATTTTTCCGTTTTGTTTAAACATAGAGTGTTATTTTGATGGAAAATTGATAAAAAATTCCTATTTTTGGCTGATATTATAACCCTATTCAGAATTATCGTCATGGT
>JAZODY010000201.1:0-5293 GCA_045597245.1 Tidjanibacter sp. | reverse complement strand
AACTCCATACCGATGACACCGCCACCGATAACCACCAAGCTCTTGGGCTGTTCGGTCATGGCCAGAATCTCTCTGTTGGTCAAGATGATGTCACCGGCCTCTTTCAGACCTTCGATGGGAGGAACAAAAGCCTCCGAACCGGTACAAATCAGCAGATTGGCAGCAACATAGTTCTCGCCGTTGCACGAGATGGTGATGCCCTCGTTGTTGCGGCCCTCAATCATGGCATTGCCCTTGACAACCTGCACCTTGTTCATCTTCATCTTCGCGCCTACGCCACCCACCAATTTGCGGATAACCTTGTTCTTGCGGTCGATAATCTTTGCATAATCGTATTTCACGCCCTCGGTGAAAACACCGTACTTGTCACCGTGCATCGCATAGTCATACACCTTTGCACTGTAAAGCAACGTCTTGGTGGGGATACATCCCTCGTTCAAACATACACCTCCCAATTCGTTTTTCTCGAAAAGCACTACTTTCAAACCTTTCGAGCCGGCTCTTTCTGCGGCCACATAGCCTGCGGGGCCTCCTCCGATAATAGCTAAATCAATCATTTCTTTTATGTTAATTAAAATTCAATATCCAAATTCTCTATCTCTGTTGCAATGGTCTTCAAGAAACGGGTGGCCTCGCCGCCGTCAATCGAACGGTGGTCATACGTGAGGCTCAATCCGATGTGGAGAACAAAGGCATAAACACCGCCGCCCAAATCCTTCGGACGCGGAACAATGGTATTCACACCCAAGATTGCCGATTGGGGCACGTTGATGATGGGAGTAAATATCTCCACTCCGTAGTTACCCAGATTCGACACCGTGAACGATGCCGACTCAGGCGACAACAAGTCGGGATTGATAGAACCCTTCTTGCAGGCATCGGCAACACCTTTCAACGCCTTCGACAACTCGGTAATCGACATACTGTCGGCATCCAGCACCGTGGGAACCATAAGACCTCTGTCGGTATCAACGGCAAGACCCAGATGAACCTTATTGAACAACTTCATCGAGTTACCCAAGAAGTGGCTATTAACATTGGGGAACTGTTTCAAAGCCCTCACAACGGCATAGCAAACAAAGTCGTTGAGCGTAACATTCGTATCGATGGCTCCGCTCTCCAAAGCCTTCTTGGCTTTCTTTCTCAACGCCATCATTCGACGGGCGTCGGCACTCAGATGGTGAGTAAGCTGGGCCGAATTCTGCAACGACGCATACATCGACTTGGCAATGAGCTTTCTGATATTCGACAACGGCTTAATCTCAAAGTCGTCGCCCGATGCGGCAGCTGCCGAAGGAGCAGTCAAATCGGCAGCTCTCGAATTGCCACCCAGACCGCTACCCCACTGGGGAGCAACCGTACCGTTCTCGGCTGCCATCATCTGTGCCAGCGGAGTCATCTTACCGCCATTGGCATATGCCGCCTCGATGTCGCGCTCGATGATTCTGCCATCGGGACCGCTGCCAACAACATAAGCCAGATTCACTCTCAACTTCTCGGCCAGCGCCTTTGCTCTGGGAGAGATGGCACTACCGGCATTGTTCACCGGAGCGGCAGCCACACTCTGTGCCGCAGCCTGAGGAGCAGTACTCTCGGCAGCACTCTCATGGGTGCTTACGATGGGCTCCTGAGCACCCGATGCTGCGCCCGAATCGGAAGGACGGAACTCATCCACGCTCTCGCCTTCGTTACCGATTACCATCACATTGGTCAATACGGGAATCTCGTCACCCTCATTGAAGAAGAGTTCCAATACGGTTCCCTCGCATTTCGCCTCCTCCTCGAACGAAGCCTTGTCGGTTTCGTAAGCGAACAGGATGTCGCCAACTGCGACCTTGTCACCTTTTTTCTTCTTAAACTCCGTCAGAATACAACTCTCGACAGACTGTCCCTGCTTGGGCATGATTACAACAGTAGCCATAACTAATCTCTTGTTTTTTAATTTATTTTGGTCTATTAAACAACTCTGTTTCAGCGAGCTCCGTTTCGGCCCGATTCAAATACCTATATTAAACATACAAAGTTACGAAAAACAATCTGTTTTTACACCATAAAAATCTCTTTTTTATCATCATAATGATTCGATTTTTACTGCGGCGACAAAAAAAGAGAGTCGCACATCTTTTTGTGCAACTCTCCATATCGCAATTACTATTTCGCCACTATCAGCGGGCCACCGATTCGCAATAAGCACCTAACTTACAATAGCGTTCATATATCTCCGCATAGACTGCGGCTCTCTCCGCATCGGGGAAATAGTGCTTGGCAAAGCCGGACGACATACTCTTCTGAGCATCCTCCACCTTCTCGAACAGTCCTGCCGCCGTGGCCGCAAACATGGCAGCGCCCAAAGCGCAGGCTTGGTCGGTGCGGCACACCTTTATGGGCACGTTCATCACATCGCTCAGCGTCTGCATCACAAACGGTGATTTAAGCGCAATACCGCCAATGCCGATGACTGTGTCTATCTTCACTCCCTCGCTGATGAAACGCTCCATGATGGCCCTTGACCCAAAAGCCGTAGCCTCCACCAAAGCCCTGAAAATCATGGGGGCCGTAGTACCGAGCGTAATACCCGAGATGGCTCCTTTGAGCATCTGGTCGGCATCGGGAGTGCGGCGTCCGTTCATCCAATCGACGGCAATAAGCGAACTCTCTCCCACCGGTATCTTTTCGGCATCCTCCGTAAGCACCGAGATGATGTTGTCGCACATGCTCTCCATCTGTTCATCGCTCAACACACCTCCCGCCAATCTTCGGAGCGGGTACTCCAAAACACGCCTGAACCATGCGTACACATCGCCAAAGGCCGATTGACCCGCCTCCAAACCGACCATGCCCGGGATAACCGAACCATCGACCTGACCGCAGATACCACGAATCAGATTATTGCCAATCTCATCATGGTCGGCCACCATGACATCACACGTGGACGTTCCGATGATTCTCACCAAAGTGTGAGGTACGACACCTGCACCGACGGCACCCATGTGGCAGTCGAAGGCTCCGCCCGCAACAACCACATCAGTAGTCAGTCCCAGCCTGTCTGCCCACTCCCGGGTGAGTTTTCCGACCGGCTTGTCGGCAGTTTCGGTATCCTCGAAAAGCCTTTCGCGCAATCCGCCCAACAGAGGGTCCAACGTTGTGAGGAACTTCTCGTCGGGCAGACCGCCCCACTTGGCATGCCACATAGCCTTATGGCCCTCGGCGCAACGGCTTCTGACTATGTCCGAAGCTTTATTCACGCCCGTAAGCAGAGCCGGCAGCCATTCGCAATGTTCCACCACCGAGTATGCAGCCGCTCTCACCTGTTCATCCTCGCGCAAAATATGCAACACTTTGGCCCAGAACCACTCCGAAGAGTAGATGCCACCCTCGAATGCCGTATAATCAATCTCCCAATGGCGACACAGATTGTTTATCTCGTCGGCCTCTTTCACTGCCGTATGGTCCTTCCAGAGCACGAACATGGCATTGGGATTCTCGGCAAACTCAGGCCTCAACGCCAACGGCACACCCCTCTCATCGGTGAAGGCGGGCGTACTTCCCGTAGTATCGAAAGCAATACCTTTCACATTGTCGGCCACCTCCTTAGGCAGCTGCGACAACGCCTCCTTTACGCTCTGTTCCAACACCTCTATGTAGTCCAACGGGTGCTGACGATAACGATTCGCGGCAGGGTCGCAATACTTGCCCTCCTTCCAGCGCGGATAATACTTGACCGATGTGGCCAGCACCTTGCCGTCAGCCGCATCCACAACCACCGCACGGGCCGAATCGCTACCGTAATCGAGTCCAATCACATATTCACTCATAGCACTACACCAAAGCCTTGTTGATATAATAATAAACCTCGTTCATTCTCAACTCCTTCTTGAACTCCTCTATGGTGGTGTTCTCATCGATGACAACCATCTCTATGCCGGCAATCTCGGCATAATCGGTCAGATACTCCACCGTAAGGTCATAAGAGAAACTCGTATGATGGGTTCCTCCCGCCAGAATCCAAGCGCCGGCACCAATCTCGAAATTGGGGCGCGGTATCCACAGAGCCGATGCCACCGGCAATTTGGGCAGTTTCTTGGGCTTGATGCAGTCCACCACATTGACAATCATACGGAATCTGTTGCCCATATCCACGATGGTGGCAGCCACGCCCTCACCCGTCTTGGAGGTGAATATCAAACGTGCAGGGTCGTTCTTTCCGCCTATACCCAACGGATGAACGCTCAACAGCGGCCTGTCCTCGGCAATCAGAGGCGACACCTCCAACATGTGGGCCTGAAGAATGGAACTCTTATCGCCATTGAAGTTGATTGTATAGTCCTCCAAGAACGAACAGCCCTTAGGCAATCCCTGCCCCATGAACCACATAGTACGCACCAAAGCGGCCGTCTTCCAGTCGCCCTCGGCACCGAAACCGTAGCCCTCGGCCATGAGTCGCTGACAGGCCAGACCGGGAAGCTGGTCCATGCCGGCCAACTCGTCGAAATTGGTGGTAAACGCCTTTGCGTCCTTATCCTTCAAGAATCTGCGCAAAGCAATCTCCTCGCGGGCCGCATTAAGCACCTGACCTCGGCTTGCGCCATCCTCCTTACACTCGTCAGCCAACTTATACTCCTGCTCGTACACGGCCACCAATTCAGCAACCTCGGCATCGGAAACTTTATCCTGATATGCCACCAAATCGGCTATCGGGAATTCATCGACATGGTAGCCCAGACGCATCTCGGCCTCCACCTTGTCACCGTCCGTAACGGCTACGTTGTTCATCTGGTCGCCAAAGCGAATCACCAGCATATCCTGCGAGTCGGTCCATGCGGCGGCTACGCGCTGCCAGATGGCAACCTTCTCGAGGGTCTTCTCATCCTTCCAATGGCCTACAACCACCTTGCGCGGACGGCGCAGACGAGCCGTGATGTGGCCAAACTCGCGGTCACCGTGAGCCGACTGGTTCAGGTTCATGAAGTCCATGTCGATCTCGTTCCAGGGGATCTCCTTGTTGAACTGCGTGTGGAAGTGCAGCAGCGGCTTGTGCAGCTCCTGCAGACCGTGAATCCACATCTTGGCAGGCGAGAAGGTGTGCATCCAGGTGATCACACCGATACATTTCGGGTCGGCATTGGCCGCCTTCATAATATCCAATACCTCCTTCGACGAGTTTGCCGTGCCTTTATAGACCACCTTCACGGGCAGTGCCCCCGAAGCGTTCATGCCGGCTACCATCTCATTCGAGTGGCCATCTACTGCCACCACTGCGTCGCCACCATAGAGCAGCTGTGCTCCGGTCACG
>JAZODY010000200.1:0-2700 GCA_045597245.1 Tidjanibacter sp. | reverse complement strand
TGGCCTCCGACTTGTAGTAAGTCGTAACAACATCACATCCCCGACCGGACAAATCCGGTCGGGGATGTGATTGTTATTTCGCGCTCCTGCCTTACGCCACAACTCCGTAGAGCCATGCCCACATCACAAAACGGGCCCCTTTACCGATGAGCATAAAGAACGCCATTTTCCAAAAATTCACTCTGTAAAATCCCAGCGCAATAGCCATCACGTCACCCACCACGGGCAACCATGTCAGCAGTGCCATCAGGCTGCCCCACCGCCGCATGGCCTCGCTGTGACGCTCTATCTTCTCCCGCCTGACCCTGAACCAACGCTCTATCCATTCCCACTTGCCGGCATAACCGACCCAATAGGAGGTGAGGCCGCCCATCCAATTACCGAGCGTGGCCACAACAATGGTGGTCAGCGGATTGCCTCCCGCCACCAACATTCCCACCAGCAACACATCGGAGGCCAAAGGCACCACCGTTGCCGCCAAGAATGTGCCGAAGAAGAGGCCCAGATAACCATATTCCAATAATCCTTCCATAAACTCTTTGCGTCTTCCACCTCCGTCGGCTCTCCATGATTGGACCGACAGAGAGGCCTGCAAAGTTAATCATTTTTCATTCTCTCCCGCCTCTTCCGGCAATTCATGTGTCAGTGCACATACTGCTCCTGATAACCGCACGAAGAACCGACATAGTCGGCAGTGGAGAAAAAAATGGCCGCCTCGCGCATGGCATTCAAATCGCTGTCGGAGGCATGAATGGCATTGTAGGTCTTGTTGCGCCCGAAGATATGCCGCAACGTTCCCGAGGCCGCTTTCGCAGGGTCGGTATTCCCCACCAGACGTCGCAACTCCCTCACCGCCCCCTCACGCTCCAACACCGCCACCACCACAGCCCCCGAGGTGACATACTCCATCAACTTCTCAAAATAGGGTTCTCCGCGGTGGACACGATAGAATTGCTCGGCCACAGAGCGTTGAAGGCAGACCATACGCAGCGCCTCCAATCGGAATCCGTTCTGTATCACTATATCAAGAATTGCCCCCACACTGCCGTTGCGCACTGCATCGGGCTTAATCATCAGAAATGTTCTGTCACCCATCTTCGGAAAAACAATTTTTTATACATATCGTTCTCCCCTCAAAGGCAAAAAACATACCCGAAGAGCCCGCCTCGCACAAAAAACTCTCCCTGCCCCTTTTATTCGTAGAAAGCCGCTCCGGCCGCGGCATAGGAGTCCCATCGTTGGAGCAAAGCCGCAAAATCATCCGGCAGTTCCGATTCGAACAACACCTCCCTGCGCTGTGAAGGATGTTCGAAACCCAATACGCGGGCATGAAGGGCATGGCGCGGCATGACCTCGAAACAGTTCTCCACAAACTGCTTATACTTTGCAAACGTGGTCCCTTTCAGAATGCGGTCACCGCCATAACGTTCGTCATTGAAGAGCGGATGGCCAATATACTCCATGTGGACCCTGATTTGGTGCGTGCGTCCCGTTTCGAGCCTGCATTCCACCAATGTCACATAACCATATCTTTTGAGCACTTTCCAGTGCGTCACGGCATGTTTGCCGTCGCTACCGTCGGGATAGACCGCCATTTTGAGCCTGTCGCGCACACTGCGACCTATATTGCCCTCGATACGTCCCTCGTCCTCCTTGAAGTCGCCCCACACCAGCGCCACATAGCGACGCGTGATGCTGTGGTCAAAGAACTGTTTAGCCAAAAAGGCATGGGCAAATTCGTTCTTGACCGTAACCAAAAGGCCCGACGTATTCTTGTCTATGCGATGCACCAACCCTGCTCTCATATTGCCCGACTGATAGAGCGGCAAATCTTTCAAATGAAACGTGAGGGCATTCACCAGCGTGCCGTCGAAGTTGCCATGCCCCGGGTGCACCACCATGCCGGCCGCCTTGTTCACCACCAGCACATCATCGTCCTCATAAACAATATCGATTGGTATATCCTGCGGTTCAAGCCCCACCTCGCGACGAGGATAAGGCATGACTATGGAAATCTGGTCGAACGGCTTGACCCGATAGTTCGACTTCACCGCCTTGCCGTTCACCAATATGCTGCCGCTGTCGGCCGCCGTCTGTATGCGATTGCGCGAACAGCCCGTCATCTTGTCCACCAGATATTTGTCGATGCGCAACATCGACTGACCGCGGTCCACCGTCAGAGCAAAATGTTCATACATCTCCTCCTGCTGGTCGTCGTCCTGCACCTCGTAGTCGTCAAAAACCTCTTCGAGCTGTTTCACTTCATCCCTTTTTGTTCGTTACACTCTCTCGTTTTTGCAGTTGTTTGCTATTCGGCCGATACCGACACCTCTTCCGCGGTATTTTCGGCAGCCTCCGACAAGGCAGCCTCCTCTCGGGCCTTGCGACGTTCCTCCATCAACTCTCTCATTCGTTGCTCGGTACGTGCCACCTTCTCTCCGTCGAGAGTCATATTAAGCCTGACCTTCTCACCCAACGCCACCGTCTCTCCCACCTGCGGCGACTGTCCATAGACCCTTGCCTCGTTCTGATTACCGATGTCGATGTCGGCATCCATATCGAGCCTGCCCACATTCAGTCCGTTCTCCCAGATGCGGCTCTTGGCGTCGTGAAGCCCCAATCCCGTAAGGTCGGGCATCACCACCGTTGCATTGCTCTCATTCATGCCTATGGTGAGCACCACGCCGCTACCCAACTCCG
>JAZODY010000199.1:0-1575 GCA_045597245.1 Tidjanibacter sp. | reverse complement strand
TGCTTTGCAAGATTGCCTTTACATCTCTATTTCGTCATCTCTATCAGCTGAGCCACCGGAGTGAGATACAAGTCCATGTGACCATCGGCATTGTTGGCGGTCGAGATGATGTAGCGACCGTTCATTACGAAGTGGGGATGGGGGTCGGGATGGAGGCGCGACTGATTCTCCTGCGGCATCAACGGCTCGCGTGTGGAGTAAACCCATACGTGCTTGCCGGTCTCGCGATTGTAGAACGCAACACGCCACTTGCCGCCTCTCCACCATGTCTCGGGGGCTTGGTCCACAACAACATATTTGTTGTCGGGCGAGCAACTGTTGTGGCGAGCACCCTCTATGGCAGCCCACTCCTCCTGTTTGCCGGTTTCGAGGTCGTGATGATACACACACTGCTCGGGAACCATCCAGCCGTGTCCGCACCACGAAAGGCCCTTGCCGTCGTCGTCCCATATCTCATGCGATGCAAAGTTGATTGCCTCGGCGGGGATGAGCGTCTTCTCTCCCTTGCGTACAAGCCACATGCGGGGATACAGACCGGTCTCCTCCTGATAGGCGGCACCCAGACCGCTCCATGCCGACTCCCATGCGCAGAGAGCAACGGAGTCGTCGGTGGGATTCAGCTGACCGTGATTGCAGTTCCATTCGGTCTCGCCCCAGAGGTCCCATGCTCCGGTTTCAAGGTTGAGCATTCCTTGAATGTAGCGTTCCTTGCCGCCTTCCGGCAGTATCGCGGTGTCGAGGAAAGCCTTCTTGCGGTCCATAGTGAGGGTCAGGTGGGTGGCCAGACGTGTGATTCGACCGATTGATGTCAGCTCTTCGGGTATGTCGCAGAGCTTAATCTCCACCTCGGGGTTGTTGAAGTCGCGACGGAAGAAACCTCTTGCAGGGTCGCCATAGACCATGAAGTTCTGTTTGCACTCGATGTACGGGGTCATTCCTGCGGGACCGAGGTCATAGACCTTGTCGGTTTTCAGGTCGGCCAACATCTGACGACGCGACCCCATACCTTTCTGCTCGTTACCCTCGTTGTACCAGAACACGAGATAGCGGCCGTCTTCGGTCATTGATTTCGAGATGAAGTATAGGGATTGTTTGTTGTCGTCGGGTGCTCCATAGTTGAGAGCGTAGGATACCACGCCCGAAACGGGGTCCACTCTCTCCTCAAAGAGGGATGACTGTTCGGGATTGGTCACACCCTGAGAGGCGTTGCATGCGCTCAGTGTTACCGCCATGCAGACCAATGCAAATAATCTGGTGATAGTTTTCATGCTGTTATTGTTTTTTTGTTAGAAATGTGTTTTGTCATTGTTGTGAAAATGGGGTGGTAAAAAACAGCAAATTCATTTAGCCGTCTCGCCACACCATCGAATAGGCAAATATACTCATAAATTCGTTGTCTTCCAAGTATGTTATGATGTTTATGAATATGTGATTTGACTGACTGCGCATTGCTTGTCTTTCCCTCCCGCTCGCCGCGCGGGCCCCTGCAAACTCACTGCGCAAGAAGCCGCCAAGCGGCAATCTTTGTCTCTTATGACTTCACCATCAAGTAAACTTGCCGTGCAGTCATAAAAA
>JAZODY010000198.1:0-8868 GCA_045597245.1 Tidjanibacter sp. | reverse complement strand
CACCACCACCTTGTCGCCGTCATTAAGCCCCTCGTTGCTGCCCGGGATGAAGATATCGACCGGTATCTTGCGCGAATCGACCTTCACGAAGGCATGGTTGCGGGTCTTCTCGATGACACCCACATAGTTGCGTTCCGAACGCCGCACCACGTCGAGAATCTCGCCCTCGGGCTCGCCTTTGGAGTTGCGACGGGTGACGATGACATTGACCACATCGCCCTCCAAAGCGTGGGCCGTATGGCGTCGGTTCACATAGATGTCCTTCTCCTGCCCCTCCACCTTGACATATATGTCGCCCGAAGCCAGCATGTCGGCCACACCCTCATAGCTCGGGAAGTGCATATTGCTCAACTTGTATTTGCCGCTCGACGCCTCCACCACAAAGCCCTCCTGCTTCATCGACTCAATAATCTCTTTGGTGCGAAAACGTCCCTCGCGGTCATTACCGCCACTGGCCGAAGCCAACGATTTCAATGTAAAAGTCCTGCCCGGAAACGAACGGAACATGTCGGCAATCACCGCCGCACGATCTCTCTGATTTGCCATAATTTTTCTTATCTTAATTCAGTCTCTCAAAATTACAAAAAACACGCAAACATCCACCATCTTCCCCGCAAAAGTTTTTAAACAAAGTTCCCTCATTGGGCAAAAGGCCGACATTACCGTTTCACACAGCCACTGCGCCAATATCCGTTTCGGGCGCACGCTTAGAAAACATCGGACAAAAGGCGGAAAAACAGCCTGAAAAATTTGCATAAGGGAGCGGAGGCGCCACGACATCCCTACCAATAAACGACCTCGGAAACGGCATCCACGAGTTCTTCATTTCGGGCAATGCAGAGGATGGCACCATCCCCCACAGAGATATATCACAAAGATAAAGCGGAATTCATCGAAGACTAATTATTTTTACAGTCATAAATCAACCGGCCGCACACGATTTTGGGAGCGGCCCTTTCATGAAAGGCAAACAGCGTTTGGCAGGGCAAGCGAGGGAAGCGGCAAGCGCTTTTTTCGCAACGAAATAGTTTTTTGAACAAAAAAGTCTTTTTTATGAAAAAAAGATGTAAATTTGTTGCCTATAATGAAAAATCAATAAAAACATCTATAAAGCAATGGCAAAGAAACAACAAATCGAAGAACTCGCTCCCGAGCAGGAGATTCAGAATGCTCTGGGAAAAACCGAGAAGTTCATAGAGAACAACGCCAAGTCGCTCGTGACGGCTCTGGCAATCATCGTAGTTATCGTAGGCGCAATTTTCGGCTATAAATATCTGGTGGCCGAGCCGCGTGCCGAGAAGGCTTCGGAGGCCGTATATGTGGCCGAGCAGCTCTTCAATCAGGGCGAATATCAGACCGCTCTCGACGGTGACGGTGTGAATGACGGATTCCTCGCAGTGGCCGCAGAGTATGGCAACACCCCGCAGGGCAACCTCGCCAATCACTATGCCGGCATATGCTACTACAAACTCGGCGACTACCAGAATGCTATCGCATCACTCAAAAAGTATAAAAACACGAAGGGGCAGCCCAACATCATCATCAATGCCCAGAACGCAGGCATGATTGGTGACGCTCTCGTGCAGACCGGCGACGTGCAGGGCGCAATAGCCTATTTCAAGAGCGCTGTGGATTGCGGCAACAACGTGCTCACCACCCCCTACTACCTCAAAAAACTCGGTATGGCATATGAGTCGTTGGGCAACATCGCAGAGGCAAAGAGTGCTTATGAACGCATATACTACGACTTCCCCAACAGTTTGGAGGCCAACGAGATTCTCAAAATGCTCGGTGCCATCGAGGCCAACGAGTAATTGAAACCGCGGCCGAAAGACAAGGGCCGAAAGACAAGAGGCGGAAGACAAGAGGCGGAAGACAAAGCCGAAACCGGAAGACAAGGGCCGGAGATATAATAAAGCTCGGGATGAATTCATCCCGAGCTTTATTGTTTTTAACGACTCTCACGCATCGCCATCGCATCTCATTCGACAGTCGGCAGACAATCATTCTGCCGTCTTTTATCTCTGCCGACATCCGTTATTCTCATCCGTTTTTGCGCCACACCAAACAACCGCACGACGCACATACAGCAAGAAGACATTTTCGGAAGTATCTCGTCAGGCCGTTCGGCGCGCAACACTCTCGCCGAAGACAACGGCAACGGACCGTATGGAACTGCATCCGACAACCCGTCGCACCTACGGACCGCAACGAACTGCCGACAAACAAAGGCGCGGACTGCAAATGAACTGCATCCGACAACCCGCCGCACTTACGGACCGCAACGAACCGCCGACAAACAAAGGCGCGGACTGCAAATGAACTGCATCCGACAACCCGCCGCACTTACGGACTGCAACAAACTGCCGACAAACAAAAAATCAGAAACGCTTGGTTTTGATGACGATGACGCCGTTGGCACCGCGCGAGCCGTATGCCGAGCCGTCTTTCAAAACGTCAATCGTATCCACATCGCGCAGACTGATGGTCGAGAAATCGGGAACGACCATACCATCCAACACCAGAAGAGTCTCGTTGGAGGCGTTGATGGAGCGCACTCCGCGCATATTGAATCCCGAGCCTCCCTCTCCGGCATTGTTAGAGGCAAGCGTCACACCCGGCACCATGACCACCAGAGCCTCGCTGATGGTGTTGAAACCCATTGCAATGAGGGCGTCACCCTTGATTGACGAACCCGGGTCCACTCGCATGCTCTTACGCACATTGCCGTAGGCGATACCCACAAGTTCGTCGTCCTCCTCGGCCGAGAACGAGCCGTCGGCCACGCACACCAACATGCTCTTCTTGCCCTCCACGGGAATCACATAGTCCACATTGCGAGCCGTTATGAGCAGCGAATCGTTGGGGGCCACATCGAGAAACGCGAAGTAACCCTTCTTGTCGGTGATGGCGCGTTTTTTGCCCTGCACCAACTCCACCTGCACCTTGCGGATTCCCTTGCCTTCGGTGTCCACCACCCTGCCGTTGAAGGGAACATATTGTTCCTCCTGAGCAAAAGCCCCGAGCGTTGTCAGCACGCTTAATAACAATATCAGTTTTTTCATAATTCGTTGTTTGTGTTTTTTTTAATTAGACTTTCATTCGGTGCATCATCCGTCCGTCGGAAACGGGATGATACTGTTTTAAATATGGCGGAAACTGCACACAAAGAGCAACAGGCGGACCTGTCAATTCCTGCGGGCCGCACCGCCTCACTCTACAAAAATAAGAAAACTATTCGAATCAATCAACTCTTCCGCCCGATTAATTTCAACATCCGCACGACACAAGACCGGCGCGACAGAAAAAGAGGGCATGAGCGACGACACCAACCAACCGTCAAACTCCGCAACAACCCCTGCATGACTCGCACGCATCCGATTGGCAAACATGACAGAATCGACAAGGAGCAAACAATACGGCGCGAAATATCCTCATCAGAAGATATTTCGCGCCGCACTCTCACTATTCATCGGGCCTCATTGCCCGAAGAGGCACTCTTTTTACCTACCCAGACGCTCGAAGATTGCCTTGCTCTCGGCCTCATATCCGGGCTTGTTGAGCAGAGCAAACATATTCTTCTTGTAGGCCTCGACACCGGGCTGGTCGAACGGATTGACACCCAACAGATAGCCGCTGATACCGCACGCCTTCTCAAACATATAGAGCAGTGCACCAATCCAATAGGCACTCATTTCGGGAATCTCTATCTTGATATTGGGCACGCCGCCATCGACATGGGCCAACACAACGCCCAATTCGGCCATCTTGTTCACCTCGTCCATACGTTTGCCGGCCAAGAAGTTGAGTCCGTCGAGATTCTCCTTGTCGGCCTCAATCTCCACCTTGCACTGCGACTTGGCAACGCTGATGACGGTCTCGAACAGGATGCGCTCACCCTGCTGAATGTACTGCCCCATGGAGTGGAGGTCGGCAGTGAGCGTCACGCTGGCGGGGAAGATACCCTTGCCGTCCTTACCCTCACTCTCACCGTAGAGCTGTTTCCACCATTCGGCAACATATTGCAGACGAGGCTCATAGCTGGCCAGAATCTCAATCTTGTAGCCTTTGCGATAGAGAGCGTTGCGAGCCGCCGCATATTGGGCCGCAATATTCTTCTCATAGGGTACGTCCTCGGCCGTTGCGGCCTCCATGTCACGCGCACCGCGCACAAACTCATCGACATCGACACCGGCGGCAGCCAGCGGCAACAGACCCACAGGGGTGAGCACCGAGTAGCGTCCGCCCACATTGTCGGGAATCACAAAGGTGGCATAACCCTCGCTGTCGGCCAGAGTTTTCAGGGCACCGCGCTGTTTGTCGGTCACAGCGGCTATGTGGTTTTTGGCCTCGGCACCGTAGCGACGGTCGATTTCGGCCTTTATGATGCGGAAAGCGATGGCGGGCTCGGTGGTGGTGCCCGACTTGGAAATCACCACTGCCGCAATCGAATACTCTTTCAGGGCATCGAGCAGTTCATAGGTATAGGTCTCACTGATATTCTGACCCGCAAAAATAATATAGGGATTGTTACGTTTCTTATGCAGATAGTGGAACGAATCGGTCAGCGCTTCGAGTACGGCCTTTGCACCGAGGTAGGAGCCGCCGATGCCGATGACAACCACCACTTCGGCCCGCGCAGCAAGACTGTTGGCGGCCTCTTTCACAGCCGTCAGTTCGGCCTGCGATATCGACGAGGGAAGGTTTACCCAACCCAAAAAATCGTTACCTGCGCCTTTGCCGCTGTGGAGCAATCCGTTGGCCTGCTCGGCTGCGGTTTTGAGGGCGTCTATTTCGGCTGCGGAGACTCCGCAAGCGGTTTGAGAAACATCGATTTTCAACATATTTCAATAAATTTTAATATGGTTTAAGATATGGATTTACATAATTTTACGCAAACGTAATAAATTTTCGGTTAAGAGAGAAAAATTCAAATAATATTTTTTACATTTGTGCACATTTAGTACGGATAAAAAAACAGATACAAAATAGATGGGACTTTTTTCATTGACACAGGAGTTGGCTATCGACCTCGGTACCGCCAACACCCTCATCATTCACAACGGAAAGGTCGCCGTTGACGAGCCCTCCATCATCGCGCTCGACAAGCACACCGGCAAGGTTATCGCCATTGGTGAAACCGCAAACCGCATGCACGGAAAGACCCACCAGAACATAGAGACCATCAGGCCGTTGAAGGACGGAGTGATTGCCGATTTCAATGCCGCCGAGCTCATGTTGCGCGGTATGATTAAGATGGTCAAACCCAAGAAGTCGCTCTTCTCGCCCTCGATGAAGATTGTGATTTGCATTCCGTCGGGCTCCACCAATGTGGAGATGCGTACGGTGCGCGAGTCGGCCGAGCACGCAGGCGGACGCGAGGTCTACCTCATCTACGAACCGATGGCGGCGGCTCTGGGGTCGGGCATCAACGTGGAGGCTCCCGAAGGTCACATGATTATCGACATCGGTGGCGGAACGACCGAGATTGCCTGCATATCGCTGGGAGGAATAGTATGCAGCGAGAGTATCGACGTGGCCGGCGACGTATTTACAGAGGATATTCAGAAGTATGTGCGTCAGCAATATAACGTTCGCATTGGTGAGCGTACGGCCGAGGACATCAAGATTGCCATAGGCGCAGCGGTGAGAGACCTCGAAGACCCGCCCGAAGACTATGTAATCACGGCACCCAACGTACTCACCGCACTCCCCACAACCATAACGCTCTCTTACAGCGAGATAGCTTACGCTTTGGAGAAGTCGTTGTTGAAGGTGGATACGGCCATCATGAAGGTGTTGGAGGCCACTCCGCCGGAACTCTACTCCGACATTGTGAAGAACGGAATCTACATCGCCGGCGGCGGTGCACTGATAAAGGGACTGGCCCAGCGCCTTACCGAAAAGAACGGCATAAAGTTCAACATCTCCGAAGACCCGCTCAGGGCCATCGTGAGAGGAACGGGCATAGCGCTGAAAAATATTTCGACCCTCCAATCGATACTGATAAAATAGGTTCCTCGGGACCTATTTTATCATTAAAGGGCGCAGAGCGCCACTTTTATTAAAAAACGACAAATGATTGCGGGTGCAGGAGCGAATGGGAACTTTGTTTCCAACAGCAAGTGAGCAACAATGCAGAGCGCCGCTTTTATTAAAAAACGATAAATGATTGCGGGTGCGGGAGCGAGCACCAAGCGGAGGAGAGTATGAGTGCCGATGCCGGGCAGCGCTGTATTATTGGCAGTAAAACAAGGAGAACGAAAAAACATGTTGAGGATTTGGGAATTTCTGGTACGTAATGCACGCACGTTGTTGTTCATCGTGCTGGAAGTGTGTGCCCTCTGCCTCTATGCCAACAGCACAAGTCTTGCAAGGGCACGACTGCTGGCTGCCTCCAATGCCGGAATCAACGGCATCAACAAAATGGTGGCAGGCGTGGGAGAGTATTTCTCGCTCAGGGAGGAGAATCGCAAACTCACCCACAAACTCACTCTGTTGGCAAACACCTACGGTCTGAGCTCCGTCTCAGCGCCCGACACGCTCTCCGCGGCGGCGAAACTTCCGAGCGGTGACAGCGATGTCATCACACCCTATCTGTTCAGCGAGGCCCGCGTGATAAGAAACACCATCAGCAAGCGCGACAACTTCTTCGTCATCGACAAGGGGGCGCGCGACGGCATCGAACCCGACATGGCTGTGGTGACCCCGACCGGCGAAGCGGTGGGTTACGTGATGGAGTGTACGGAACGGTTCTCGATATGTATGTCGATGCTGAACAGCAAATTCAGTTTGGGCGGCATGTTGAAAGACAAGGACTACTTTGGCTTTCTCGAATGGAACGGCGACGACTATCGCCACATAAAGTTGAACGACATTCCCGTCTATGCCGACATTGCGCAAGGCGACACCATCCTCTCCACCATATCTTTCCGTTTCCCGCCCGACATAATGATTGGTACGGTGACGGATTTCAAGGTGGCCGAGAACATCACCAACTATGAGGTGAAGTTGCGTCTGTCGGCCGACTTTTCCCGCCTGAAAAGGGTGTTGGTGGTAAAGTATCACGATGCCGAGGAGTTGAAAGGAGTGGAGGACAAGATAGGAGAGTTGGAGCAAGGCGCGGAACGATAGCGACAGAGAGGGGATTAGCCCTTCATAAAGAAGATGGACGGGCGCACAAGGGCGCACAAGAGAGTCGGCCCACGCCAAGAGAGTGAGGACACAATTGAAAGTGTGTGCCCCCGACAAGAAAAGAGAAAAAGAACAAAAGCATAAAAATGAGAAGGAACTACATACTGCTGTTTGTGATACTTGTACTGATACAGGTGTTGGTGCTCGATGCGCTCTATATGGGGTTGTATGTGGCTCCGTTGGTGTATGTGGGATTCGTCGTCATGCTGCCCACCGACACCAAACCCATAACCACCCTGTGGCTGAGCCTGTTGCTGGGCCTCACGGTGGACCTGCTCTCGGGCGAGATGGGACTCAACACCATAGCCACCCTCGCGGTCGGTTATGCACGCCCCAACGTACTGAGACTCGTGTGCGGCGAGGACATTCTTCGCGAACGTGCGGTGGCCGGAGTGAAACGGCTGGGTTTGAAGGATTTCGTAGTCTACACCCTGATTATGACGGTGGGGCATTCGCTCCTGTTCTTCCTCACGGAGAATTTGGGGCTCTCACATCTGCCCGAGACATTGCTCAAAGCCGCATGCAGCGGTGCGGCGACGACAGTGTTGCTGATAATCATCTCGATGCTGTTCACAAACAAAAGAGAGTAAGGGAGGAGGCGCAATGCAGAAATCATCGATACTGAAAGCGGTAGTTATCGGCATAATGTCGATATTCGCCATACGCCTGTTCGTACTCCAAATAGTGGATAAGGACTACAAACGCATGGCCGAGAACAACGTCCTGCGCCATGAGATACAGAACCCGCCCCGCGGCGAGATATACGACCGCAACGGGGAGTATCTGGCCCAGAGTATCGCCACCTACGACCTGATGTTGTTGCCGCGCGACATGTCACGCGAGGGATTCGACACAGTGATGCTTGCCCGAGTGGCCGACGTGACGGTGGAACAACTCACGCGCGAAATAGAGCGCGCCAAGAGATACTCCATGTATAGGGCCTCGGTGGTGGTGAAACAGATGCCCAAAGAGTCGAAACTTCTCTTCGACGAGGGCGACTACCCGGGTTTCTACACCAATTTCCGCACCAAGCGCTACTATCCCCGCAATGTGGGCGGCAATCTGCTGGGCGACATAGGCGAAGTGACGGAGCGCATCATCAACAACAACTCCTACTACACACGCGGCGACTACATAGGCTACTCGGGCATAGAGAACGCCTACGAAGAGGTGTTGCGCGGCGTGAAAGGCACGAAGGTGAATATGGTGGATGTGCGCGGTACGGTGGTGGGCAGCTACGAAAACGGAGCCCACGACAAACAGAGCATACCGGGTACGGCCATCACCACCACGATAGACCTCGGCTTGCAGGAGTTCGGCGAGGAGCTGATGAAGGACAAGGTGGGCAGCATAATAGCCATAGAGCCATCGACGGGCGAGATATTGATGATGGTGAGCAGCCCCACCTACGACCGCGACGAACTGATAGGACGCGAGAGAGGAAACAACTACATGCGCATGCTGGCCAACAAACGCAACCCGCTCTTCAACAGGGCTGTGATGTCGGCCTACCCCCCGGGCTCCACCTTCAAGGTGGCCAACGGATTGATAGGCTTGCAGGAGGGTGTGCTGACGGCCGAGCAACGCTATCCTTGCCACAACGGATATACGGTGGGACGAGGCGTGAAGTGTCACAGCCACTCGTCGCCGCTTAACCTCTACGACGCCATAGCC
>JAZODY010000197.1:0-2856 GCA_045597245.1 Tidjanibacter sp. | reverse complement strand
TATGATGAAGAAAGTTCTTATTATGCTATGCGTGGCACTCGCGATGTCGTGTGCCGGTGAGAAATCGCTCATCGACCGCACTGACAAACCATTGTCGGTGCGCATGGCCGAGAGTGAGATGGTACGTGTCCCCGATGCCTACATGCTCGATGGCGGTCTCAAATGGACCTATACCACAGGTCTTGAATTGCTGGCCTTCACCGACGTCTATGAACGTTACGGCAACGAGGAATTCCTCGATTATGCCATGAGCTATCCCGACACAATGATTTATGCCGACGGCTCGATTCACTCCTACAAACTTACCAATTACAATGTGGACCTCATCTGTCCGGGACGTCTTCTGCTGAAAGCCTACGACCTGACGGGCGAAGAGCGTTATGCACATGCCATCGATACGCTCTGGGCGCAGATTGGCAGCCAGCCGCGTGTCAAGGAGGGAGGTTTCTGGCACAAGGCCATCTACCCCAACCAGATGTGGCTCGACGGTCTCTATATGTGCCAGCCCTTCTATGCCGCCTATGCGGGACGCAATACGGATGACCCCGCACCATATTATGAGGATATCATGAGGCAGTTCCTGCTGGCGGCCGAACACACCTACGACCCCGCAACGGGCCTCTATCGTCATGCTTGGGACTCATCGTACGAGATGTTCTGGTGCGAACCCGAGACCGGTCGGTCGCCTCATGCGTGGGGCAGGGCACTGGGATGGTATGTGATGGGTATCGTTGAGGTGCTCGATTTGGTGCCCGAGGATGTCGAGGGACGCGATGAACTGATAGCCGTTCTGCGCGGAATCTATGATGTTCTGCCTCGATATGCCGACCCCGAGACCGGTATGTGGTATCAGGTGCTTGATTCGCCCGAACGCGAGGGCAACTATCAGGAAGCCTCGGCCTCGGCCATGTTCACCTACGGAATGCTCAAAGCGGTGCGCATGGGATACTTGGACAAGGATTTGGAACATTCGGCAGAGGAACTGTATGAGAAATTCGTGGAGCGTTTCATACGTGAGAACGAAGATGGAACAATCTCAATCATCGACTGTTGCTCCGTATCAGGTCTTGGAGGGGCCAATCGTCGTGATGGCACCTTCGAGTACTACATCAGCGAGCCGATACGCGACAACGACCCCAAGGCGGTGGGTCCCTTCATTTGGGCCTCGCTCGAATATGAGGCACTGAACCGATAGTGTGTTTTAGACCGAAAATAAAAAACAGCAAGGACTTTCCAAGTCCTTGCTGTTTTTTATCGTTAAGCCTTCGGGCTTACTTGCGGGGTTTGGGAGCCAACAGCATGGTCATGCGCTTGCCCTCCAATTTAGGCATCATCTCCACTTTGGCAATCTCTTCCAAGTCGGTTGCGAATCTCAACAACAAAATCTCGCCCTGCTCTTTGAAGACAATCGAACGGCCGCGGAAAAAGACATAGGCCTTCACTTTGGCACCCTCTTTAATGAAATTCTGGGCGTGGCGCAACTTGAAGTTATAGTCATGGTCATCGGTCTGAGGACCGAAACGAATCTCCTTCACCACCACTTTGGCCTGTTTTGCCTTAATCTCCTTCGCCTTTTTCTTCTGCTGGTAGAGATATTTTTGATAATCTGCCAGCCTGCATACGGGCGGGTCGGCTTTGGGTGAGATTTCTATGAGGTCCAATTCGAGTTCGTCTGCCATGCGCAGCGCCTCTTTGATGGACATTACCTGAGCACCTTCGAGTTCGTCACCCACCACCCTTACGGTGGGAGCCGTTATCTGTTCGTTGATGCGATTGGAACCTTGTTGGGCCTGTTGTCTGCCCTGCTGCTGACGGTTGTCGGGACGACCGCCACCGTTGTTGTTCCTTGCGGGCTGGAAAGGTTTAGTGTTGTTTATAGCTTTGTCCTCCTAAATAAATTACTCTTTCTCTTCTCTTTCCCAAAACACCGATGCGGTCTCTTCGCTCGACATCGCATCGGGTTTCGACGAATTTATTTTTTCAAAGATATAACAAATTTTCTCTTTTGGTACTTCCGACCGAAAAAATTGTTATTCAATCTCCTCCTTCACAAGTTGTTTAATCATGGTTGCAAACTCGCCAATCTGCATCGAGCCCTTGTCGCCTGCGCCCTGCTGACGAACCGAAACGGTCTGCTCGTTCTCCTCTTTCTCGCCCACGATGAGCAGGAAGGGAATGTGCTTGATTTCGTTGTCGCGAATCTTGCGGCCGATTTTCTCGTTACGCTCGTCCACTTCGCAGCGCACATCCTCGTCGTTCAACATCTTGCACACCTTGCGTGCATAGTCGTTGTATTTCTCGCTGATGGGCAACACCACACACTGCTCAGGAGTGAGCCACAACGGGAACTTTCCGCCCGTATGCTCCAACAGCACTGCCACGAATCTCTCCAACGAGCCGAACGGTGCACGGTGAATCATGATGGGACGGTGCATCTTGTCGTCCGAGCCTTTGTAGGTGAGGTCGAAACGCTCGGGCAGATTGTAATCCACCTGAATCGTTCCCAACTGCCACTTTCTGCCGATGGCATCTTTCACCATGAAATCCAACTTGGGACCGTAGAATGCCGCCTCGCCATACTCCACCACCGTCTTCAACTGTTTCTCCTCGGCGGCTTTGATGATTGCGCCCTCGGCCTTTTCCCAATTCTCGTCGGTACCTATATATTTCTCCTTATTGTTGGGGTCACGCAACGAAATCTGCGCCGTATACTCCTCGAATTTCAAGGTTTTGAAGATGTATAACACAATATCAATCACGTTCTCGAACTCCTGCAACAGCTGGTCGGGACGTACAAACAGGTGTGCGTCGTCCTGAGTGAATCCTCTCACTCGTGTCAGACCGTGCAGCTCTCCG
>JAZODY010000196.1:0-2950 GCA_045597245.1 Tidjanibacter sp. | reverse complement strand
ACATGGCTACGATCCGACTTGAGAAGGGAATGCGTGCGGTGGCATAGGAGGTGTAGGCTCTCTCGCCGCGGTCGTTCACTCCGTCGTTACCTGCAAATATCGTGGCCCAACTCAGCGACATGAAGCCGAAATCGTAGCCCGCCTCGGCCTGATAGACATGTATAGAGGTGTCGCTGAAATAGTCGAAATAACGCTCGCCGCTGCCGGGATAGGAGTACCAGAAGTCTGACAGGGAGAGCGAGAATCCTTTGTGGTGATAGGTCAGCGTGAGGTCCAACTCCAATAGTTCGGTATCCGAAAACCCCGTAGAGCCCCATGCATTCAGCGAGAAACGGCCGTAGCCGAGAGTGGCGTAGGGCTGCATGCTGAAATTGCCGAGTTTGTATCCGCGCCACATGTAGTTGCTCACGAAGTCGGCACCCGTATCGAAGGTTGCTTTGCGTTGCGCTGCCGCCTCGGTGGCGAATGAGAGCAGCACTATGGAGAGCATCAGGCTCAGGGTTGTCTTTTTCATTGGACTCAATGGTTTGTTACAGAGTTGTTTCGTGGAGTTCCACGCCTATGATGAAATAGTGAGGCGTATCTTTCAATATCTCGCTCGTCAGTGCGGGGTCAATCTCTTTCTCGCCGCAGAAACGATATATGTTATTGCCCTCGTCATACCATGCGGCACCCACCAGCAACAGCGGCAGGCGGATTATCTCGGCATGCTCCTGCGGCTCCATCTTGAAGGGGCGCTGATAGTATCTTGCGGTGTTTTCTGCCTGAGGTCCCTTGCCGTAACGTTTCAAAGAGAGCGGACAACCCATACCGCCAATGTTCTTCACGTCGAATGTCACCTTCATGGTGGTGTCCGACGAGGGAAGCGTGTGGATGCTTATTCTCTCCATCAGGGTGTGGATGTTCTGCCTACGTTTCATGCCGTATGTCTCACGCCAGATGTCGGCCCGCTCACCGAACTTGCGCACATCGGTTTTGTTGATGCCGAGATTGGCGCGCAGGCTGTTCTGCTCGTTCATCACTCCCTCCTCATACTCCTCCACAAAGAGCACTATGGAGTAGACGCCGTCGTTGAATTCGGTCATGTCATACGAGTTGATGAATATTCCCTGATTCTCCATCACATTGATGATGTCATTCACCGTGGGCGCGCTTTTCTTCACCGAGGCTGTCTGCGCAGTGGCGGAAAGGGCGAGGAGCAAGGCTGAAATGCACGTAATGATTTTGTTCATTTTTTTGTCTGTTTTTTTGTTCATTTTTTTGTCTGGCGGAGCTATACTTCCGTTTCCGCTCTGCTCCTAACGTTGAGAGCGGGCGGGACGGGCCGTAAAGAGGTCGATGGTGTTCTGTATTTCGCGCTGGCAGACAGGACAATATATATCCACCGTATGGAACCAGTTCATCATGCAGTTGGGCCACGGACGATAGATTCCCTTTTCCAGATAGCCGGCTCCTTCATACATGCCCACTTTCCACGGATTCTCGGGGTCGTATACCACCTCGCGATTCAGCGGGTTGTGGTCCCACTTGTTCTCTATGGGTTTCTTCATCTCTTTGTCGAGCAACTCGTGCCAATCTTTCGATTCGAGGTCGGTGAGTGTGGTGATGTTGGGTTCCCACGGCTCCACATGGGTGAAGTAGAGGTCGCTCATCTCGGTGCCGCCCACATATTCGTCGGCAAGGCCGACAAAGAGATGGCCGAACTCGTGGCTGTATGTCTTGCGCGTCGAAGGACCCGGGATGTCGGCCGCACTGATGCCGTAGAAGTTGTAGATGCCGCCACCGCCGTATTTCTGTGAGTTGGTCAGAATGTAGATTATTTCATAGGGGACATTGGCGGCCACATCGAGCACGCGCTGATAGTCCTCCACGGTCTGGTAACGCTCCGAGTCGAAGGTGTAATAATTGGCTTTGAGGGCCGTTTTGCGCCACAGGTGTTCCCCGGGAATCGATACACCCGACTCCTCGCTCGGAGCCCATACGGCGCGAATGTTGAAGTTGTCGCGATTCTGGGTGTAGGGCGCATAGCTGAACAGGTCCTCGGCAAAACCCTTGCAGGCCTCCACAAATTTCTCCTTCTCGGCCTCGGTGTAACCCTCCGAGATGAGAACTATATCGACACGATTGGCCGGATTGCCGGTGTAGTGGATGTCGATTGTGCCGAGCGACGGGGTGGAGCGACGAATGAAGTAACTGTCCACATCAATGTCGTAGGAGAACTTCTTGTGCAGCTTACCGGTGGCATTCTCTCGCGAGTAAATCTCTATGGTTACGTCGTTCTTGGGATAGGGGAAGACCAATCCCTCGGGCATGGCCTTGTAGGTGACTTTGGCCTCGGGGGTGCTCATCCACTCGCTGAACAGGGTGCTGTATCCGCGCGAATAGATTACCTTGCCGCTGGCCTTGTCTACGATTTTGAAGACCTGATTGCCCATCTGTCGCTCATCGACCAGATAGTTTTTGTTGCCGGCCCAATAGGGCTCCTCTATGATTTCGTCGAAGAAGTAGTGCTCCTGCTCATGGTTGCCGGCATGATAGAAGTCGAAGCGCATGGTCTTTTCCATGAAATAGTCCTCGAAGCGTATTTGGGCATTGAGCGTGGTGCTGCCCGCCATAAGAGTAAGTGCGACGAGAGATAAAAGTCTTTTCATCATGATAATATAAAGATTTAATGTTGTTGCTTGTTGTCAGCCAGCCACAAAGATACAAATTCTTACCCAATAACCGCACGAAATGGTTGAATAGAAACAGTGCAACCGCCGCCTTTTGCTTTGTGTCGGCACCGACGACAGGGTTGCAATAAAGGGGATTCTCCGACCGAAAATAAAAATTACCATCTCTTACGAAGAGATGGTAATTGACTTTTGCAAAGTTAATAAAAAAGTCTAAGATTCAAACAAATCGTCTTATAAATAATTACAATTTACCATTTTCTGCCCGTCAATAATAT
>JAZODY010000195.1:0-14562 GCA_045597245.1 Tidjanibacter sp. | reverse complement strand
GTGCGGCAAAGTGCGATGGCGTGTTGAGGGGCAATGTGAGGAGGATAGAGGTGCAACCTTCGGCGAGAGGATTGTGCGGGGCGGCCCAGATGAAACTGGACGAGGGGGCGGTTGAGGATATTGCCTATTTCGAGCCTTTCTATTTGAAAGACTTTGTGGTCACGAGGTCGAAGAAGAATCCGCTTGCGGCGGGTCGCAAGGAGCGATAACTGAGTTGGCGGAGCGGGAATGAAGAACGGCAGGGTGTTATATGGCGCGGAGGAGTGCGGCGTGGCGGACGTGAGGGCGGACGGAGCGGAGCATGGCGGTCGCTCAAAGCGCAACAAGACGTTGCGCATCGAGGAGCAGGAGCGTGCGGAGTTGGCGGAGAGGTTGCTTAGATGCGAGGGGCGTGTGTGGAGCGAGGAGGATGTGGAGAACAGGACAATCTGCGGTGATATCGACGAGGTGTTGGAACTATTGCCCGAGGGATTTGCCGACCTTGTGGTGGTGGACCCGCCATATAATCTCTCGAAGAACTTCAACGGATGGCGATTTTCGGCCCGCAACGAGACCGATTATTACGATTATCTGAACAGTTGGTTCGGTAGAGTGTGCCGAGTGTTGAAACCCGACGGAACGCTATACATGTGTGGCGATTGGCGCTGTACGGCGGTGTTGCAGAGAGTCATGAGCGAGCACCTTTGTGTGATGAACCGCATCACGTGGCAACGCGAGAAGGGGCGGGGAGCAAAGGCAAATTGGAAGAACTCGATGGAGGACATCTGGTTCGGGGTGAAGAACTCGGAGAACTACTATTTCAATCTCGATGCGGTGAAACAGAAACGTCGTGTCGTGGCCCCCTATCGGAGCGACGGTCGTCCGCGCGATTGGCAGCAGACCGAGGGCGGCAAGTTCAGGCTCACCTGTCCGGCAAATTTCTGGGACGACATCAGCGTGCCCTATTGGTCGATGCCCGAGAATACGGACCATCCCACTCAGAAACCGGAGAAACTGATGGCCAAACTTATTCTGGCCTCATGTCCCGAGGGCGGCATGGTGTTCGACCCCTTTTTGGGAAGCGGGACCACATCGGTGACGGCCAAGAAGTTGGGACGACGCTACTGCGGAGTGGAGATTAACGAAGAGTATGCCATGTTGGCCGAGAAACGATTGGGCATGGCCGATTGCGACAACTCCATTCAGGGCTATCGGGGCGGAGTGTTCTGGGAGCGCAACACGCTGGCACAGCAGTTGGCCGAGGAGAGGGAGAAAAGACGAAAAAAACTATAATCACCGAATAATGGGATACAACGAAGACAAACAGTTTCAACTCGATATGCGCTATCTGCGCATGGCCCGCATCTGGGCCGAGAACTCATATTGTGTACGCCGTCAGGTGGGGGCGCTCATCGTGAAGGAGAAGATGATAATATCCGACGGTTACAACGGCACCCCCTCGGGTTTTGAGAATGTGTGCGAGGACGAGAACGGCAAGACCAAACCCTATGTGCTCCATGCCGAGGCCAATGCCATAACCAAGCTTGCCAAGAGTTCCAACAGTGGTGACGGAGCCACGCTCTACATCACCGCGGCACCCTGCATCGAGTGTGCCAAGTTGATAATACAGTGCGGAATAAAGCGGGTGGTTTACAGCGACAACTATCACTCGGAGGATGGCCTGAATCTGTTGCGCCGCATCGGAATAGAGATTGTTAGGATTGAGATGGAGAATGGCAAGTAGAACGTTCGGCACCTTACATAAAAAAACCGGTGGCCGGAAACATCAATTTCCGGCTACCGGTTTTTATCTTTGCTTTTAGAAGAAACGTTTGACGGAGAAGAAATTATATCTGTCGCGTGCTTGCGGTGCCGCAGCGCCTTCAAACATGTCGCTCAGTCCGTAGCGACGCGTCAGCGTGAAGTGATACTTATATATGGTCGCACCCAAAGACCACTGCCAACCCCACACATCATCCACCGGTCGGATGTCGATGTCGGAACCTTTCATGCCGCCCCACAGATTGTGGGAGTAATAACCGCCCACACCCAACGTCATGTGGATGCCGCTCTCGTTGGCACGCCACTTCAACGTAACGGGAATCGTTATGGACTCCTGACGGTAGGTGAGCGAGTTTGTGAACATGTTGTCGGTATCG
This sequence comes from Tidjanibacter sp., assembly GCA_045597245.1. Classification (GTDB taxonomy): domain Bacteria; phylum Bacteroidota; class Bacteroidia; order Bacteroidales; family Rikenellaceae; genus Tidjanibacter. The sequence continues at coordinate 12,424 of JAZODY010000195.1, read as the reverse complement.
GGAAAGGCGGTCGAACTCTTTTCATAGAGCGCCTCCGCTTCGAGCGTGAAACGCTTTATGTGGTACATGGCCGAAAGACCCGCATTATAGGTCTCTCCCTTGCCCGTTCTGAGATTTGCATCGGGGAACCTGATGAATCTGTTGCCGTAGCCTGCCGAGATTCCCACCTCCAAACCGCTCACCGGACGATGTTTGAACGAGCGTCGGCCCGAGGAGGCAAACTCCTCGTCGGTGGCCACATCGAGGGTCAGCGAGGTCATGTAGTCCGTTATGGTTTTCATGCCGTCGTAGTCAATCAGCTCGGCATCGTCCTCGGGTTTGTGGTAGGGCGATTTAAGACCGGTGGAGACATAGAGCGTCGGTATGCCCTTCATGGCGAAATATTCCGTGTCGGTGGCACCCATCATGGAGGTCTCAAACTTGGCGGTGGCTATGTTTATATCCATGCCTTCGGCCGCCGCCATGATTATCTCCTTGCCCCTCTTCATGGTGGCCGCTCCTTCGAGGGTGAGCTTGCCCTCTCCGTTTGAGAGCCAGCCCACCATGTCGATGCTCACCATGAGCTTCACACGGTTGCGGTCCATTATATTGCTCAACTCCCTCGACCCGAACAGGCCAATCTCCTCGGCATCGAAGGCGGCCAGCACCACGCTTCTTTTCAGCGTGTGGCGTTGCTCGGCCAACAGACGGGCCATCTCCATCACTGTGGCTGTTCCCAATGCGTTGTCGTCGACTCCGTTATAGACCTTGTTGTTCTTTACTCCGAGGTGGTCGTAGTGGGCACCTATCACTATCAGTTCGTTTTTCAACTGCGGGTCGTTGCCCTCAAACCATCCCACCACATTGCGAAATCGGCCGCCCGGCTGTTCCGGCAGGGTGAAGTCGTGGAAGTAGGTGGTGTCGAAATAGGGATTCAGGCCGGCCTCCTCAAACTCGGCCGCAATGTAGTCGGCCACCTTGCGCGCCATCTCACTGCCCGCCTTGCGGCCCTCCAACGAGTCGGCCGCCATGTAGCGAACATGATATTCTATGCGTTCGCGGTTGCTCTGGGCATAGGTGGCGGATATGCACATCAGAGTGCATATTATTACTGATAATCTCTTCATGATGATTTTTCTGTTGTTTCTCTGATTGTGTCGGCAGTCATGTTGCTCCCTCGGCTTCTCCGGCTCTCGACCCTCCTGCCGATTACATTGCTGCCGTTGCTTCTTCGGCCCTCTCGGTACTAATCAGGCGAGGAAGATTCCGTTTCTGCGACACTCCTTCTTCATCTCGTCGGGCCATATCGAACTCTGTACCTCGCCGATATGTGCCTTGCGCAGGAAATACATACACAGACGCGACTGACCTATTCCGCCGCCTATGGTGTAGGGTAATTCGCCGTTGAGCAGCATTCTGTGGAATGTCAGTTCTGCTTTGCGCTCCTCACCGCTCAGCGCCAACTGACGCCTCAGTGCCTCCTCGTCCACCCTGATACCCATGCTCGAAATCTCGAATGCACTCTCCAATATGGGATTCCAGAGCAGTATGTCGCCGTTCAATCCGTGAAATCCGTCGTCGTTGGGCGAACTCCAATCGTCGTAGTCGGCCGCGCGCATGTCGTGCGACTGTCCGTTGGAGAGTTTGTGACCTATGCCCATGACGAATACCGCCTTGTGCTGTCTTGTGATTTCGTTCTCGCGCTCTTTGGGCGAGAGGTCGGGATACATCTGCAATAGTTCCTCGGAGTGGATGAAGAAGATGTCATCAGGCAGAGAGGGGTAGAGTGCGGGAAACTCAACGTGCAGAATCTCCTCGGTGGTCTTCAACGAGCGATAGATGCTGCGCACCGTCTCCTTCAAGAATCTGATGTTGCGTTGCTGGCGGGTGATGACCTTCTCCCAGTCCCACTGGTCCACATACAACGAGTGAATGTTGTCCAACTCCTCCTGAGGGCGCAGGGCGTTCATGTCGGTGTAAAGGCCCTTGCCGGCCGGAATATTCAACTCCGCCAATTTCCACCTTTTCCACTTGGCCAGCGAGTGAACCACCTCGGCAGTGGTGCCCGGCATGTCGTGAATGGGGAAAGACACTGCCTTTTCCACACCGCTCAAATCGTCGTTGAAACCCGTTCCGCTCACCACCACCATGGGGGCCGTGACACGCAACAAGTCGAGATGCGACGAAAAGGTTATCTGGAACGTGTCCTTCACTTTCTTGATTGCGCGCTCGGTGGCCTCGGCCGTTTCGAGCACGTTTTTATACTCCTTGGGGATTATCAGCGACATTTCTTCTCTTTCGTGTTGTTTGGTTTGGCGCGGGTCTGTTCCGCCTCACTATTCTCCTTACCCGATGTATATGTTTTTTTCGAGCGAACGACATCTCCTCCATATCGTTCGCTCCTTTTTTCTCTTGCTTTCTTGTGTGCGACCGACTTACTCCACCGTTACGAGGAAGTAGTTCTTCTTGCCTTTCTGCACCAACAGATATTTGCCGTCTATCAGATGCTCGGCCGTCACTGCCATGTAGGGGTCTGCGACCTTCTCCTTGTTGAGCGATATGCCGCCGCCCTGAATCAGCTTGCGCAACTCGCCCTTCGACGGGAACATTCCGCACTTCTCCACGCACAGCGTCAGTATGTCGTTCTCGCTTTCCAAGTCGCTCTTGGCAACCTTGAAGTGGGGAACACCCTCAAACACCTGCAAGAAGGTGCGCTCATCGAGACTTTTCAGTGCCTCGCTCGTGGCGTTGCCGAAGAGAATGTTGGATGCCGCCACAGCCTTCTCATACTCCTCCTCGGAGTGAATCATGCACGTAACCTCTTTTGCCAATGCCTTTTGCAGAGCGCGCTCGTGGGGTGCGGCATCTTGACGCTCGATGAGCTCGTCGATGGTCTGTTTGTCGAGCATGGTGAATATCTTTATGTAGCGTTTGGCATCCTCGTCGCTCACGTTCAGCCAGAATTGGTAGAATTTGTAGGGCGAGGTGTAGTTCGGGTCCAGCCAGATGTTGCCGCTCTCGGTCTTGCCGAATTTGGTTCCGTCTGCCTTCTTGATGAGCGGACATGTCATGGCGAATGCCTCGCCGTCGAGTTTGCGACGAATGAGCTCCGAGCCGGTGGTGATGTTACCCCACTGGTCGCTGCCGCCCAACTGCAACTTGCAGTTGTAGTGTTCATAGAGATAGAGGAAATCGTAGCCCTGCAACAGCTGGTATGAGAACTCGGTGAACGACATTCCGTCGCCCTCGCCGTTGAAGCGTTTCTTCACCGAATCTTTGGCCATCATGTAATTGACGGTGATGTGTTTGCCGATGTCGCGAATAAAGGTCAGGAATGAGAACTCCTTCATCCAGTCGTAGTTATTGACCAATATGGCGGCATTGGGTTCCTTGCTCTCGAAGTCGATGAGTTTGGCCAGCTGTTTTTTTATGGCCTCCTGATTGTGGCGCAGGGTCTCTTCGTTGAGCAGATTGCGCTCCTGAGATTTGCCGGAGGGGTCGCCAATCATACCCGTTGCACCGCCTATGAGGGCGATGGGGCGATGACCGCAACGCTGGAAATGTTTCAATATCATCACACTCACCAGATGTCCGATGTGCAATGAGTCGGCTGTGGGGTCGATTCCAACATAAGCCGTTCCCATTCCCTTTGCCAATTCCTCTTCCGTGCCGGGCATCATATCCTGAATCATGCCCCTCCATTTAAGTTCCTCTATGAAATTCATCTCTCTTTTGTTATGTTTTTTTATTTCTGTTTTCTTGTTCGTGCTCTGTCGGTTGCCCCGATTATTCCGCAAAAATACCAATTTTTATTCGAGTTCCAAGTGCAGTCTGTGTTGAAGTTCGCCGAGCAGAGGATTTTTTGCCAGCAGGAATGCGTGTTTGTCCTCCAACGTGATGGGTCTTATGCGTGTATCCACCGCCTCCACCCTGATGTCGAACTCCACTGCTCCGTCTATCTCAACCGAGCGATTCAGCACATTGATTATCTCTCGACGGTTCAGCATAATCTCCTCATAAATAAGTTCCGAGCATACCGTTGCACATATCTTGTTGCCGCTTACGGTCATCTGTTGCAGTGCGTTGGCTATGCGCGGACGTTCCGCATTGAGTTCCCTGAGGAATTGCTCTTTCACCGCCGTTATTTTCTGTTCGGTCTGCGGGTCGATACCGCTCGGTCCGCTCTCTTGTTCTTCGGTCGGTTGTTGTGTCGTGGGGCGGGTAGAGGCGCCAACGATGTCTTTTATCGAGAGTCCCAAACGCGATGTTGCCCCCGACGGAGTCGCCTTTCCCGTAATCGCTTTCGATTCGGTTTGTCGTATCGGGTCGGGATGTGTCGTAGGCTCGGTTTGTATTGCCTGCTTGGGTTGTGCCGCCGGCTCATTTGTCTGTTTGTGTCTTTCGCTCTCCGTCGGCTTTGTCGGTGTCTCGGTCGGGACAATCACCCGCATTTCAGTGTTGCTCGTGCTAACGTCTTCTGTTGCAGCCTCTTTATGCAACTCCGGCAACTCTATCGGGTCGTCGTCGAAGTCATTTTTTTTTTGACCCATGCCGCAAAGTTTCATCAGCGCGAGTTCTATGTGAAGACGTTGGTTGGTGGCCGTTTTCAGTGAGGCGTCGGTTGCCGAGAGCAACGTGATGGCTCCGAATAAGAACGCCACATCCAAAGCCGTCGCCTGTGCCTTGTAGCGGTCGAGCAGCGAGCCCGTTATCTCCAACAGCGGAACGGTCTGGGGGTCTTTGCACATGAGCAGGTCGCGGAAATGGGTGTTGAGGCCGCCGAGAAAGTTCTGCCCCGAGAACCCTTTTTTCAGTATGGCGTCGTAGCCGAGCAGAGCCTCCTTGTAATTGCCGCGGGCCATTATCTCCGTCATGTTGAAGTATGTGTCGTAGTCGAGCACGTTGAGCGTTGCGGCCACATCCTTGAAATTGAGGTTGTTGCCGCAGAACGACACCGCCTTGTCGAACATCGAGAGTGCATCGCGCATACCGCCGTCGGCCTTTTGCGAGATGAGGTGCAGCGACTCGTCGTCGTAGCTTACCCCCTCTTGCGAGGCGATGTATTTCAGATAACCGACGCTGTCTTCCACCCTGATGCGGTTGAAATCAAAAATCTGACAACGCGACAGAATGGTGGGCAGAATCTTATATTTCTCCGTCGTGGCGAGAATGAATATTGCGTAACCGGGCGGCTCTTCGAGCGTTTTGAGGAAGGCGTTGAAAGCCTGTTGCGAGAGCATGTGCACCTCGTCTATGATATAGACGCTGTATCTTCCTATCTGTGGCGGCACTCTCACTTGGTCGGTGAGCGAGCGGATGTCATCCACCGAGTTGTTGGATGCCGCATCGAGTTCGTGAATATCCATGCTGCGTCCCTCGTTGAAGGCGCGGCACGACTCACACTCTCCACATGCCTCCAATCCCTGCGGGTTGAGGCAGTTGATGGCTTTGGCGAAGATGCGCGCGCATGTGGTCTTGCCCACTCCGCGCGGTCCGCAGAAGAGGTAGGCGTGGGCCAGCTGTCCGCGGGCTATGGCATTCTTCAACGTGGAGGTGATATGGGTTTGGCCCACAACCGATTGGAATGTTGCGGGGCGATATTTTCGAGCCGATACGATGAAATTATCCATGTGCTAAGATGCTTACGTAGATACAAAGTTACAAATTTTTCATCTTTTTCGGTAAAACAGTCACTCTTTTTATGGCAAATTGGCATTGCGTCATTGTCGAATGTCGTGAAACGGTGTCATAATTTCATGCCTTTTCTGCTGGCAGACAATTTGCTACCACTCATTTACGAGGGCGGTTGCTACCGCCGACACGCGAAAGGAACATTAACGATAACAGATAAAGATATGAACATCAACACACTTACAATCAAAGCACAAGAGGCCCTGCAACAAGCCTTGACGGTGGCCTCGCAGAACAATAATCAGGCCGTGGAACCCGCCCATCTGCTCGCCGCACTGCTTGCCGACGACGACTCGCTGTGCTGCTATCTGCTGGGGCGTACGGGTGTGAATGTTAATATGTTGCGTGGAGCCGTACAGGGTCTGCTCGCCTCTCTGCCGAAGGTGTCGGGTGGCGACGGCTATTTCTCGTCGGCAACCTCGCGCGTTATTCAAAAGGCTGTGGACCACACCAAGACCTTCGGCGACCGTTTCGCTTCGGTGGAACACCTGTTGCTCGGTCTGCTCAACGAGGGTGGCGAAGCGGCAAAACTGCTGAAACAGAGCGGACTGAATGAGAAGGAACTCACCGTTGCCATAAAGGATGTGCGCAAAGGCTCCACCGTGGACTCCCAGACCTCCGAGCAGCAGTTCGATGCGTTGGGACGTTTTGCAATCAACCTCAACGAGATGGCCCGCAGCGGACGTCTCGACCCCGTCATCGGACGTGACGAGGAGATAAGACGCGTTTTGCAGATTCTCTCGCGTCGCACCAAGAACAACCCCATTCTGGTCGGAGAGGCCGGCGTGGGAAAGACCGCCATTGCCGAAGGTATAGCCCATCGAATTGTGGATGGCGACGTGCCCGAAAATCTGAAATCGAAACAGATATTCTCGCTCGACATGGGTGCGCTTGTGGCGGGAGCCAAGTATCAGGGCGAATTCGAGGAGCGCTTGAAGGCCGTTGTGCAGGAGGTGGTGGCCAGCGAGGGAGAGATATTGCTCTTCATCGATGAGATTCACACCCTTGTGGGGGCGGGCAAGAGCAGCGGAGCGATGGATGCCGCAAACATTCTCAAACCCGCTCTGGCCCGCGGCGAGTTGCGCACCATAGGTGCCACCACGCTCGACGAGTTCCAGAAATATTTTGAGCAGGACAAGGCTTTGGAGCGTCGTTTCCAGAAGGTCATGGTGGATGAACCCACCACAGCAGATGCGGTATCCATTCTGCGAGGATTGAAGGAGCGTTACGAAAACCATCACAAGGTACGCATCAAAGACGAGGCCATCGTGGCGGCGGTGGAGCTTTCGCACCGCTACATCACACAGCGTTTCCTGCCCGACAAGGCCATCGACCTCATCGACGAGGCTGCCTCGCGTCTGCGTCTGGAAATGAACTCCGTGCCGGAGGAGATTGACACACTCGACCGTCGTGTGCGACAACTCGAAATCGAACGCGAGGCCATCAAGCGCGAGGGCGATGAACGACGTCTTGAAGAGCTTGCAAAAGAGATAGACAATCTCAATGCCGAACGTAACGAGAAACGGGCCAAGTGGCAGAGCGAGAAACAGATGCTCGAAAAGATACAGCACAACAAGGAGCTTATAGAGCAGTTGAAGGTGGAGGCTGCCGAAGCCGAACGCACCGGCGATTACGGTCGTGTGGCGGAGATTCGTTACGGCAAGATTGTGGAGGCACAGGAGCAGATTGCCACGTTGGGCGACGAGTTGGAGGCCATGCACGTCAATGGCTCCATGATAAAGGAGGAGGTCGATACGGAGGATGTGGCCGAGGTGGTGGCACGCTGGACGGGTATTCCGGTGAGTCGTATGTTGGCCGGAGAGCGCGAGAAACTGCTCCATCTCGAAACCGAACTTCATCGTCGTGTGGTGGGCCAGCAGGAGGCCATCAGTGCCGTTGCCGATGCGGTGCGTCGTTCGAGAGCGGGGTTGCAGGATGCCCGCCGACCCATCGGTTCGTTCATCTTCCTCGGCACGACAGGTGTGGGAAAGACCGAACTTGCAAAGGCGCTGGCCGAGTTTCTCTTCAATGACGAGAATATGATTACCCGCATCGACATGAGCGAGTATCAGGAGCGCCACAGTGTGTCGCGTCTCATAGGAGCGCCTCCGGGGTATGTGGGTTACGACGAGGGCGGACAACTCACCGAGGCGGTGAGAAGGAAACCCTACTCGGTGGTGTTGCTCGACGAGATTGAGAAGGCCCATCCCGACGTCTTCAACATCCTCTTGCAGGTGCTCGACGACGGCCGACTGACCGACAACAAAGGGCGTACAGTGGATTTCCGCAACACCATCATCATCATGACCTCCAACATGGGCTCCCATCTCATCATGGAGAACTTCGCGGCCGCTTTCGAAGGAGGCGGTGTGTCGCCTGCGGTGGTGGAGCAGACGCGCGAGCAGGTGATGGAGATGATGAAACAGAGACTCAAACCCGAGTTCCTCAATCGTGTGGACGAGATAATAATGTTCACTCCGCTCACCCGCGACGACATACGCAGCATCGTGCGGATTCAGATTGGTGCTCTCTGCTCAATGTTGGACAAAAACGGAGTGAAACTCCACGTTTCCGATACCGCCGTCGAGTGGCTCACCGACAACGGCTACGACCCCATGTTCGGAGCGCGCCCCGTGAAGCGTACCATTCAGCGCCACATAGTGAACGACCTCTCGAAACAGATTCTGGCCGGAGCGGTGAATCGTGAACATCCCATAGTGATAGATTGTCGCAATGGCGAACTCACATTCCAGAACTGATTTTGTGTCTGTTGTGTTTCGTCGTGTCGCCCGAGTCCGTTCGGCGACTCCTCTTCCCTCGTGAGTTCGGGAAGAACATGACATCGATAAAACCTCAGGGGCGGGTATTGTCTACCCGCCCCTGAGGTTGTTTTTATCCTGTCCCCTCTCATCGTCCTATCAAGCCGCGGGTTATGCGGCTGCGCATCAGCAACAGATAACCTCCCTTGCTACCGCGCATCGTGACAAAATAGCCTGCCGCCAGCACCGCCGCCGCACACCATTTCACACACTCCGCCACAAGACGCCCTGCATATCCTCCGGCGGCCTGTGTGCGCACGCGTTCGCTGCACCCTATTCTGTAACACACCTCCGAGAAGTATTCGCGGGTCAGGCGTTCGGGCGGGATGATGTGGTGTACAATCGCATCGGGCAGATAATAACATTCGGCCCCGTCGGCCGTTATGCGGCCATACAACTCCTTCTCCTCGCCCGCCAGCAGCAGTGAACCCTTGCGACCGAGTTCGGGATTGAAAAGACCGTGACGCTCAAAGGCCGAGCGTCGGATGGCCATGTTGCCGCCTATGAAGAACAAGCCTTTCGGGAAGGGACGCTCTTTATCGCCCAGATGCAACGTGCCCGCAATGGGCCCCACCGTATAGCGCGACATCCACTTCGGCTCCCCGCTCTCATAGACGGGAAGCATCAAGCCGCCCGCCCCGACGGCATCGGGATGTCGCTCGAAGAAGGCATGATAGACCGAGAGCAGATTCTTGTCGGCCACCTCGTCGTCATCCATGAATACCACATAATCACCCGTGGTGGATATTATGCCTTTGTTGCGAGCGTGCGACAATCCCTGCCGACCTTCGAAGAGCACCCTCATGTCGAGTTTCGGATGGGCGGCCGCAAACTCCTCGGCGAGACTCTGGGTGTCGTCGGTGGAGTTGTTGTTCACCACCACCACCTCGAACAGCTCCGATGCAAGTGTCTGGCATGTGAGCGATTGCAATGTGCGCAGCAGTTTGGGGCCGCGATTGTATGTGGAGATTATGAGAGATATACGGCGTTTCTTTTCCATCGCTTCTCGGTTTTTATTTATGTTAGAACGTTACGCGCAGTCCGATTTGTGCGTGCCAGCGCGAAAGAATGTCGTTCTTGCTCAACTTTGCACCTTTGTATTGATATACGGGGGTTGCGTTTCCTTCCGTGTCTTTTCTCACCGAGGAGATGGTTACGGGTGTCAGTTTCCAGTTGTAGGGGGATTCGTGGTAGATGCCCCAGTCGCGGCAGAGCATGTTGCCGAAATTGATTATGTCCAGCGACAGCTGCACTTTGCGTCCCTCCTTCTGGTCATAATAGTAGTCCTGAGCTATGCGCAGGTCGATGTGATTTTCAAATGGGGCCTGCATGCAGTTGCGTTCGGTGAATCGGCCGCGATGGCTGCTCAGATAGTCGTCGCCCTCAATCCATGCCTCCATCTGTGAGCGCTGGGTGGCGGCATCCACCACCGTTCCGCCGGCCGAAAACTCGGCAAACTCCATCCTCTGCAACTCTTCCGAGGTGGGGACATACATCAGTGTGTTGCCTTTCGAGGCGTCGCCGTTGAGGTCGGTGGATTCGTTGTAGGTCAGCGAGTAACGTTCGCCCGAAGAGGCTATCGATACCAGCGATACGGTGGTGCCGAAAGCTCCGTAGCGTTTTGTGTAGCTGGCCGAGAAGAGTATGCGGTGGGGGATGTCGAAGAGCGAGTAGGAGAGTTGGGGCGAGTTGCTGTTCACATTGTAGCTCTTGCTCCAATTGCTGCTTGCCTGCGACGATTGTCCGTCATTGACGGCACGCGAGTGGCCGAAGGTGTAGGAGCCGTTGAGGCGCAGTCCGAAATCAAACACTTTGTCCACCGAGGCCGTCACCGAATAGGTGTAGCCGCGAGCCGTATTGGAGAGCACATAGACCGACGAGTAGTCGGCGGTGTGGCTCGTATAGTAGACGGCCGTATTCTCGTTGGTGGCCGCCTCACTGCCTGCCATGTAGAGTTTTGCACCCTCGTCGGCGGCGGTCACGTTTTTGTACATCACGTTGTTTAGTGTTTTGGAGTAAAGACCCTCAACCGACACGTTCCAGCCGTTGCCCAACTGCTGTTCCCACGCCAGATTGAGGCGCAACACCTGCGGATAGCGATAGCTCTTCTCCAATACGTTTATCGACGGATTGGCCGACGATTCGGGCACCGAGGGAGTGATGCTGAACGAGGGTACGTTTGCGTAGAGCGTCTGGCCCTTCATCTCCACTCCGTTGTTGAGGAACGTGTTGGATACCCATACAAAGGGCGACTGACCGGTGAAGATGCCCGCTCCTCCACGCAGAAGTGTGCGATGCGAATCGTCTGTGTACCAGTTGAATCCCACGCGAGGAGACCACAGCACCCTGACATCGGGAACAACACCTGTGCGTGCATTTGCTGCTTGCGCAAACTCGCTGTTGTTGAACTCTCTGTTGGTCGAGGGGTCGTAGAATACCACCGGCAGGTCGGCACGCAGACCGTAGGTGAGGGTGAGATTGTCGGTCACCATCCAACGGTCCTGAGCATAAAGACCGAATTGACCGGCCGTCATGGTGGGACCCCATGTAGGGGAACCCGTTATGCTCACATCGGAGTAGTTGTAGGCATAGGAGGCGGCACGGTCGGCCAGAAAATCCTCCATCGAATTGTAGGTATAGGAGCCTGTGGAGTTGCTGATGAATCGGTTGAATATTTTGAACACCTCATTGCTCGTTCCCACCGTCAGTGAGTGGCTGCCGCGATGGAGGGTGAGGTTGTCGGTGAAGGTGAAATGCTCCTTTTTGCCGTCGGCCACCACAAACGAGTTGGTACCTATCATGATGTTGGTGTTGCTGTTCGACCCCATGTTCTTCACCGTCACGAAGGGGAGTGAGATGTCGCTGTCGCGCTTGTCGGCCGAATTGGTGTAGCCTATGCGCAATTCGTTATGGAGACGGTCGTTGAATTGGGAGTTGAGTTCGGCCACCAGTGAGTGGGTGCGATTGGTCTGCAAGTAGAACGCACCGTTGAAATAGTAGTTGGCGAAGTCGCTCTCATACATGTCCTTCGATGCATCCAGCAGGCTGTAACGCAACGACATCTTGTGGCGTTGGCTGATGTTCCAATCCACGCGTGCCAACACCGAGGTCGATTTGGTGTCGATATCCTTCTGGCCGTATCCGCCGCCGTCGTATCCGGTCAGTTCCTTGTAGCGTTCCGACACGCGACGCACATCGTCGAGTGTGACCGCCGCATCGGCATGACCCGGGTAGTAGGAGGAGGGGAAACTCTCTTTGGTGAACTCTCCATTGACATAGAAGAAGAGTTTGTCCTTCACCAATGCGCCGCTCAGCGAAGCTCCGTAGGTCAAGGTGGATTGCTTGGTGAGCGAGGCGCCGTTGTTGCCTGTGGTTTTGCCGTAGAAATCCTGATTGTTGTAGAACGAGTAGGCCGCACCGCGCAAATGGTTGGTGCCCGACTTGGTGAGCACGTTGATGCCGCCGCCCGTAAATCCGTTCTGGCGCACATCAAACGGTGCAACAACCACCTGTATCTCCTCTATCGTCTCCAACGATATGGGGTTGGCGACCACCTGACCTCCGTTGGTTCCGGTGTCGGAGAGACCCATGACGTCGCCGCTTGCCGTTCCGTCAATCTGGAAACTGTTGTAGCGATTGTTTGCACCCGCTATCGACACTCCGCCGCCCTTCACACTCATCGTCTGAGGCGAGAGGCGTGCGATGTCGTAGATGTTGCGGTTGATGGTGGGCACATTGGTTATCTCCTCCGAGGTGAAATTGGAGGCGGTGCCGGTCTTGCCCGCATTGAAGCGGTCGCGCGAGGTGCTCTCCACCACAATCTCGTCCAGTGCCTGCTGGTCGTCGAGTGTGATGTGAAGGCTCTCGGTGGCTCCGAGTTTGAGCGTGATGCCCTCTATCTCGGTGGTGGCATAGCCTATGTAGGAGATGCTGAC
>JAZODY010000194.1:0-4794 GCA_045597245.1 Tidjanibacter sp. | reverse complement strand
GGCAAAGGAGATAGCTCGCAAAGTGGATGTTGTAACCACCGCCACATTCGGGGCCATGTGCTCGTCGGGCGCATTCCTCAATTTCGGTCATGCCAACCCGCCCATCAGAATGGAGCGCATCACGCTCAACGGAGTGCCCGTAAGCGGCGGTCTGGCCGCAGTGGACACCTATGTGGGAGCAACCGACTGCAACGAATCTCTCAACTCCGGCTACGGAGGTGCTCACATCATTGAGGACATCATCGCCGGAAAAGACATCGTGCTCGAAGCATGGGGTAAAGGTACCGATTGCTACCCCCGACGTCACGTGAAGACCATCATAAACAAAGAGACTCTGAACGAAGCAATTCTCTACAACCCGCGTAATTGCTACCAGAACTATGCTGTGGCCGTAAACTCGGCCGGCAAATTGTTGCATACCTACATGGGGACATTGTTGCCCCACATGCAGAACGCATCTTACAGTTCGGCGGGTGAATTATCGCCACTGTTGAACGACCCCGAATGTCGTACGATAGGTATGGGCACACGTATTTTCTTGGGAGGCACACAGGGATATGTTGCTTGGAACGGCACTCAATTCAACACTCAGAAGAAGACCAACGACGCCGGTATTCCCATTGGAGGGGCCAGAACATTGGCGCTGATAGGAGACATGAAAGAGATGTCTACGGAGTATATTCGCGGAGCCTATTTTGAGAAATACGGAACCACGCTGTATATGGGTGTAGGAATTCCCATTCCCATGCTCGACGAGGATATGGCCCACAGAGTTAGCATCTCAAACAGCCAGATTGAGACCGTGATTGAGGACTACGCCAACGGTCATGAGTGTTTGGGCACGACCAATTATGCGCAATTAAGAAGCGGTGAAATTGAGATAAAGGGCAAGAAGGTAAAGACCGCCCCGTTGTCAAGCCTATACAAAGCCCGCAAAATTGCCTCCACACTGAAAGAGTGGATTGAAAGAGGCGAATTCACTCTCACCGAGCCTGTACGCACGATGCCCAACACATCGGTGAAGCCACTGACAATGATTGATATAGACGAATAAAAAAGGGAGATAAGATTATGGATTTGAGATATATACTGACCTTCCCGCCCGAATCGACTTTCAAGTCGCTGACCTATGATTTGGTGAAAGATTTCGACATACGTCTGAGCATCATCAGGGCCGAAATAGAGACCGGCAAAGGTGGTCAATTGATTTTGGCCATGGAGGCGGAAGAGGCAAAATTGAGCAAGGCCATCGAATATTTGAAGTCGAATGGTGTATCGGTCAGCTCCATGTCGGAGAAAGTTTTTCATGACAGCAGCCGTTGCGTACATTGCGGCAGTTGTGTATCGTCGTGCCCGTCGGGCGCACTCTCCATGAGTGCTCCTGATTGGGAACTCAGTTTCAATCCCGACAAGTGCATCGTGTGCAAATTGTGTCTGAAAAGTTGCCCGATGAAATTGTTCAGCATGGAGCTTATCAACTAATCAACCACCGACCAAATAAGACAAGAGAATGGAATACGACGAACGAACATATCGCGGCGGGCATTTCGACTCGCCGCAGCGTCGTTCGTTTACAGTATGTCACAAGAAGAGCGACCTTTGGATTGCTGTGGACCGCGCCTCCTACCAAAACGACATGGAGATGTTTTGCATGGAGCAGCTTGCAGAGTTGTGGAACACAATGGAGCGTTACCTCGCCACAGACAGGGCCTATCTCACAGCCCTTACCCCCTACCACCCGACCGACCATGCGCCGGAAATTTTAAGACAGATGAGTGTTGCGGCCGACATTACGGGCATCGGACCGATGAGTGCAGTCGCGGGAGCTTGTGCTCAGTGGCTGGCGTCACGCATAAAGAATCAATACGGTTGCGGGGAGATAATCATAGAAAACGGCGGAGATATTTACGCCGAACTTCTTGCCGACACCGATGTGGCCGTATTTGCCGGAGAGTCACCGTTGTCGGGCAGAGTCGGACTCACGATACCGGCCGAGATGTCGCCGTTGGGGATATGCACCTCTTCGGGAACGGTAGGACCGTCGCTCAGTTTCGGCAGGGCAGATGCTGTGATGATAGTATGCAGAGATGTTTTGTTGGCCGACAGTTATGCCACGGCATTCGCAAATCGCATAAAGACCGCCGATGACATCGACCTTGTAATGGAACTGATTGAGCGGGAGAAACATATCGTTGCCGCCATAGCCATCAAAGAGGACCGCATGGGATTATATGGTGCTTTGCCTCTGCGAATTTTTGAGAAATGAACTTAACCGGCACGAATTTGGCTCATGACAAGTGAGTGAATTTGAGTTCGGGAGTGTGAATATCATGAAAAAAAGCGTATCTTTGCAACTCCTCCCATCAAGGAACACACATCTTGGATGAGAGACACCGACTCTTGGGGCTGACCGGTTTTGACAGCAGGTACAGTTGGAGAGTAAGCACGTCGAGCTTTGTGCGGGGGCTCGTAAATCTCAACGCTCAAACAATTAAATGGCAATAATAGCTATGCACTCGCTGCGTAATTTTCGAGGAAAATTAGCTTAATTTCTGCGCCCAAGGCTGGTGTGGAAACGAGTATCCTGCCGACACAATCCGCTCCTTATTGTATCGGTAACAGGATATCATCAATTTGGAGATAGTCATACGATATGTTCGGGTCGTATGGCGAAATCAACGAACTGGGCTCCGCATTCGGCTGCTGCCTGCCTGATGCGGAGAGGAGGACGAAATGGCGGCTAAGCGTGTAGAAAGCTTTTTGGCTGCTTGTTTGGACGAGGGTTCGACTCCCTCCAGCTCCACAAGACAAACCATATCGAAACGATTCGATAATACGCACACCCCACAAAGGCAGTTCGTTTTTTATAACCAAAAAACAAACCTGACAACATGAAAGAGATATACTTTGCCGGTGGATGTTTCTGGGGCACACAACACTATTTTAAGCAGATAAAAGGGGTTGTCGCCACCGCGGCCGGATATGCGAACGGCAATACCGAGAATCCCTCATACAAGGAGGTCTATACCGACAGCACCGGATATGCCGAAACCGTACGCGTGGAGTATAATACCGAAGAGGTGGAGCTCGACCTCCTCATAGACCTCTACTTTCGTACCATAGACCCCACATCGCTCAACCAACAAGGTGCAGACATTGGTACGCGCTATCGAACGGGCATATATTTTACGATTCCGGACGACGAGCCGATAATCAGACGGGCATACGATAAAGTTGCTGCCGAGTATGAGCGGCCTCTGGCGGTGGAGGTAGAGCCGTTGCGCAATTTCTATGAGGCCGAAGAGTATCATCAGGACTATTTGGAGAAGAATCCCGACGGATATTGCCATATTCCCCGAGCGCTGATTGAGATGGCCCGCAAGGCCAGAAAATAGATTTCCTCTACCTTTTTCAAAACAGAAAAGGCACGCCGATTTGCGGTGTGCCTTTTCTCTGCATTTATACCTCACAAATTCCTCTAATGAAAGAATGAGAAACCGAACAATCGCCCTTTCTTCATCCATGAGTTGGGGCGACATTGCAGATAAAACGTTCGGCGTTCCTCCCTCATTCGAGACAAATGCCGTCTTCGCCCATGACGTTCCCCCATTCCCTCCACGCCTCCTTCATCAACCATAGAAGTCCGCTATTTGAAAATCTCCTTACTTGCGGCCGACCTGATGCGCACGGATTTGATGTCCGACGAATTTGTCACCTCAAAATCGGTAACATCTTTCAAAACGAAATACGGTACCTCCTCCGCCTTTTCCACAGCCAAATCATCAAACCTGATTCCATCCACATCATCCACAAGTATGGCAGGACGCAGGTCCGGTTCAACTGTTTGTATCTGCACATTGTTGAATCTTATATTCTTGGCATGACGCACATATAAACCGTAGACAGGCAACACTCCGAAAATTGACGGCTCGGGATAGGATGCTTCACACTCCGGAATCTCGAACGGCTCGCGCGGAGTTATCAGGTCTCTATCCTCTTTGGGCAATCCGCCGCTGTTGGGTCCTCCTCGTCCCGTAACCCCTTCGCTCGTAAAGAACGTATTGCTCAACAACTGATTGCGCGCATCCTCCATAGACAATCCTCCTTTATAACTGATAAACAGATTGCTGACAGTGACATCCTCCACCTTGTAACCCGGAATGCCTGCAATGATGGAGGCATAGCGGCAATCGGCATCTTTCACAACCACATCGGAAATATTAACTCTCCTCACCGTCCCCACAGGACGTCCCTCCGGACCGCGTCCTCTGTTACCCAAACGGATAAAGAAGGGAGAATTGCAGATGTCGCGCATGGAGATATTTGAGATTGTAACATCCTCCACAGTGCCTCCATCGACACACTCAATGGCAATACCACGACAACGGTCGAAGACACAATTAGAAATCGTGATGTTCTTGAAACCGCCCAACGATTCGGTGCCCATTTTGATTCGTCCCGTAGGCCCGTCGAGGTCCGGTGCTTTCGTGATGGAGCGTCCGAACTCCCCCGTAAGAAAAGTCCCCGGGTCGTAACCCGACACCTGACAATTTGTGATGGTGATATTTTCACAAGGCTTTATATATCCGAGCGAATACGCGCTTTTGAGAACAATGCCGTCGTCGTTAAGACAATTAACCGTACAATTCGACACCCTCACATTGGCACAACAATCAATATCGATTCCGTCACGATTGGAGTCTATTTTCAAATTGTCTATCGTTACATTGTCGGCTCCCACAAGCCACAGCACGCGAGCTCCGCCCATCGACACCGAGAAATCACGAAAAAGAA
>JAZODY010000193.1:0-2423 GCA_045597245.1 Tidjanibacter sp. | reverse complement strand
ACTTAGCGTTCCGGTGTAGGCCACCGTACGCTCGCTTCCGTCGGCAACATTGATGCTCACTATGCGCTGAGGACGGTCGAAATCGCTCTTGAAGGCCACGACGGTGGTGTCGTTCAGGAAGATGGGATGAGAGTAGGTGGTATATGATGTGACGGGCGAATCGAGCCTGCGGGCCGAGTCGTCGCTCTGAGGCAGCGAGTCCCAAAAATCGTTCAGACTCGTGAAGGTATTCTCAAACAGGTCATCGACCGACATGCCGTAATATCTTTTCAGAGCCGTATTGAAGGTGGGAACGCTGTAAGGCCGCCGGCTCGAAAAGTCAATCATGTCGTCCCACACATATTTTCCGAAACGGGTATTGGCCCACGACACCATCTGGTAGCCCAACTCATAGTGGTTGGGGGTATAATAACGATAGGAGCCGCTGTACCATCTGCCCCTGCCGCGTCTCTCCAACACTCTGCGGCCGATGGCTCTGTATCCTATCGAGAAACTCGGTTGCAGGGCCCGTCCGTAGGTGGACATCTGGGTCTCGGCATCCACCGCATCTCCCTCCAAAAACCAGAACGGCATCAGTCCCGTAGCCACCAACGAGGCCTGCTGACCGAAAAGACGGCTGACGGCACGCACCGCATGTCGATTCATGTTGCTATACTGTGCTATATGTCTGTATTCGTGGGTGGCCAACTGTTTGAGCCACGGCTCGGAGTAGCTGTCCACCGCGGGGAAGGCGACCATCTCGATTCGTCGCGGAGCCCACATCGCCAACCCGTTCGAGAGGAAGTTCTGGGTCTTGAACACCACCGGAATCTTCATGAGCGGATAGCGCAGTCCGTAGTCCACACTGCCCCTCATGGAGTCCATGTAAAAAAGCGTGCGACGGGCATTTGCCTCATAGCCCGCCGGATAAATCACCTTTATGCCGTCACGCTCGATGTTGCGCCACTCTATGGAATAGGGAGTCTGACCCGTATTGTAGTACTGGGCCGAGCCTTGCCACCAACACAGCAAAGCCGCCACAATCGCCACAACTTTTTTGTTTGTTTTTTTACTCATTGTCACCTCATTTCATCTCCCTGCTTCTGCATCTCTTTTGTTCGTTCTCGCTCTGCGCCCCATCTGTGCCGCCCGCGAGGAACGCCCCCCCTTTTGCACCGCCGGCACTGCACACCTTCTCCATCGTCACCTCCTGCGCCCGCCACAGAAAAAAACTTCTCGGGGAAAATCAACCGCCCGCCAGCTTCGACCTGTAACCAGCCTTATCCAATAGTTCCTTCACCTTAGAGCGCACATTGCCCTGAATGATTATCTCTCCCTCCTTCACCGAACCGCCCACACCGCACTTGGTTTTCAACATGGCGGCCAACGCCTTCAAGTCATCCTGAGAGCCCACAAATCCGCGCACGACGGTGGCCTGCTTGCCGCCGCGATGCTTGGTGTCGAGCCAGATGCGCAGGTCCTGCTTTTCGGGCGGGAGCGTGGCCGTCGCCTCGGGCTCGGAGGTGTCGTATTCAAAATCGGAATTGGTGGAGAAAACCACCCCCAGACGTCTTTTCCAATCGTTATCCATCATAAAACATTTTTAATACCAAACGGAGTATTTGGAATTTAGACAAAAATAGAGTATTTTTCGTAAAATTGCAATCCGTTATGGCAAAAGCGAGAAGAGATAACCGAAGGGCCTGCTGTCAGCCTCGACCGGAGGAGGTGCTGCCCGTGAGGCTGCCCCTCAGGGAGGGACAACGACTTGTGAAGGTGTTTGTGGAGGGATACGAAGACGTATCTTTCTGGCGCGGCATATTCGACCGTTTCGAGGACGAGCACGTGGTGTTCGAGGTTTCGGTGCCGCCGCGCGACGACTTGGCAAAGGGCAAAAAGACCCTGCTCAAACTCGCCGAGCAGGTGGGACGCGACACCATTCTCTGCATGGACAGCGACTTCGACTATCTGTTCGCCGACCAGACCGAGCAGGCACGCATCATCAACTCGTCGCCCTTCATGCTCCACACCTACGCCTATGCCACCGAGAACTTCCTCTGCTATGCCCCCTCGCTGCATAACGTCTGTGTGAAGGCCACCAAGAACGACACGCGCATCTTCGACTTCGAACGTTTCTTCGCCGACTATTCGCAGGCCATCTTTCCGGCCTTTCTGTGGTATGCCTTCTCGGCCCAGATGTCGGTGCCGACGGTGTTTCAACTCACCGAGTTCAAGTCCACCGTACGCCTCGGCTACCTCGACATAGAGAACAACGGAGCGGAAACCATCGAGTGGCTCAAACGTCAGGTGCAGCGCCGCGTCGCCACGCTGGAAGCAAAGCATCCCGAGATGGCCGCCGCCCTGCCCCGCTTTGAGCGCATGCTGCTCAACCGCAGCGTCACGGCCAACAACGTCTATCTCTTCATGCACGGCCACACGCTGAT
>JAZODY010000192.1:0-3102 GCA_045597245.1 Tidjanibacter sp. | reverse complement strand
TGTAGCAGCTTTTGCAGAGCTGTGCCTAACCACTCGGCCATCGCACCAATCTCATTGTTATGTGTGTAATTCTTTGTTTTGGGCATGCAAATATATGGATTAAAAAATTAATAACCAAAAAGATTTTTAAATATAATTCTCGTTCTTTGATTTCCTTTGGCGTAAAGGGGGGAGAGATGGGCGAGAGATAGGCGAAAGACGGGGCGGGTCGAAACGGTGTCCGGATTAGCCTCGGGCCGGCAGTTGTGCTTTATCGGAGTCGCCATTCGCTCTGTTTTGCCAAAAAGAGAGTCGCTCTCACATTGTGAAGATATTTTTTCCTATATTTGTAAAATATGGAATGCGGTTCGGAAGGATGTTCAAATGAGTTTGATGCTCACCTCCGACCCCTTCGCCATCTTTTGTTTCCGAATAAAAATTCGTAGCCATGACGCCTGACGATATTGCCCTCACCCTGCAACCCGGCTTGGGATGTAAGGGGATAATTCATCTCATGTCGGTCTACGGGTCGGCCGCCGCGGTGTTTGCCGCCGGCGAGAGCGACCTCGTGGAGCGAGCCTCGTTGAGGGCGGATGTGGCGTCTTCGTTGGTCCGCAAGAGTTGTCATCGCGCGGCCGAGGCCGAGATGGACCACATGCGCCGACATGGAATAGGGGCTGTCGCGGCCACCGACGGGGAGTATCCCGCCATGTTGCTCCATTGCAACGACTATCCTCATGTGCTCTATTTTCGCGGCGATATAGGTGTGTTGAATGCCCGCACGCTCTCGGCCGTCGGGACACGTGCGGCCTCCCAATATGGTCAGCGGATGAGCGATGTGATTGTCGGGCAGTTGGCCGAATGTGTGCCCGATGCCACGGTGGTCAGCGGTCTGGCTTTCGGCATAGACGCCTGTTGCCATCGTGCGGCCGTCGAGTACGGGTTGCGTACTGCGGCTGTGGTGCCGTGTTCGCTGCCTTCGGTTGTGCCGCCCCAACACGCTCGGTTGGCCGAGGAGATTCTTGCGCATGGAGGTGTCGTTGTGACCGAGCTCAATTCGCATACCCGACAGAACGGAAACCACTATCTTCCTCGCAATCGCATAATCGCGGGGATGGGCGAGGGTACGCTTGTGGTGGAGTCGCCGCGCGAGGGAGGTTCGCTGTATACCGCCGAGTATGCTTATGGATATGACCGAACGGTGATGGCGCTGCCCGGGCGTGTGGGTGACCGCTGCTCCGAAGGGTCGAACAGGCTTATACGCGACCGTAAGGCGGTGATGGTCTGCTCGGGTTTCGATGTGGCGCGCGAGCTCGGCTGGGACATTGTCAAGGCTGGCGAGGTCTCCGTAACGGAGGTCGAGACCGTCGTGCTGTCGGCCGACGAGGAGCGTCTGATGAGGTGTTTCGGTGAGGGCGAGGCGGTTAATGTCGGTGTGTTGTCGATGCGCAGCGGCATGAGTGTGGGTGAGGTGAATGCCTTGTTGCTGGGATTGGAGATAGGCGGTGCGGTGCGTTCGTTGCCCGGCAAGCTGTATGAAAAGGTGTGAAGCGCGACCGACCTGATTCCTTCCGGAATAAAACGACCTGACAAAACTTTATACATGGAAAAATGATAGATACACATACACATATCTATGAGCCCGAGTTCGATGACGACCGTGACGAGGTGATTGCGCGTGCCGAGGCGGCGGGTGTGACAACATTCATGTTGCCGGCCATCGACCGAGAGTCCTACGACCGCATGTTGGAGTTGAGCCGACGTCATGCCTGCTGCAAGCCCATGATGGGGTTGCATCCCACCTCGGTGAATGATAATCCCGACTATCGCGACGACCTCGAACTTGTCGAACGGCTCCTGCGCGAGCCGCCCGATGTGGAGCGATTCTATGCCGTCGGTGAGGTGGGGTTGGACCTCTATTGGAGCAGGGAGTGGCAACGTCAGCAGACCGAAGTGTTTGAGCGTCAGGTGGAGTTGTCTTTGGAGCATGACCTGCCGTTGGTGATTCATGTGCGTGAGGCATGGGGACCGACGCTGGATGTGTTGGAGCGTTATCGCGGCCGAGGACTGAGAGGGGTGATGCACGCCTTCACGAGCAACGAAGAGAATTATCGCAAGGTTAAACGGTTGGGAGAGTTCAAGTTCGGCATCGGCGGTGTGGTGACCTACAAGAACAGCGGGTTGGCTGCCACTGTGGCCCGCATGGAGATGGACGACTTGGTGATTGAAACCGACGCCCCCTATCTCACCCCTGTGCCGTTCCGAGGTCGCCGCAACGAGCCGTCATACCTCTTATATATATGTGAGAAGATTGCCGAGGCCAAAGGTGTCACACCCGAGGAGGTGATGCGTCGCACAACAGAAAACGCCTCTTCCCTTTTTTGTTTGTCGCAGCGATAGTGCGGTCCGAAGATGCCGCGGGGCGTCGGTGCAGCCACCCTGCAATCCGCATCCCTTTTTTGTTTGTCGCAACGATAGTGCGGTCCGAAGGTGCCGCGGGGTGTCGGGTGCAGCCACCCTGCAATCCGCATCTCTTTTTTGTTTGTCGCAACGATAGTGCGGTCCGAAGGTGTCGCGGGGCGTCGGATGCAGCCACTCTGCAATCCGTCGTCGGTGCATCTCTTTTTTTGGTGGGGCGGAGAGGAGAGGATGCTGATGGTCGGCTCGGAAGTGGGCGAGGCTGATAAAAATTGGTGTATGCGAAAAAAAATATTCACAGAAAATAATCGCCAAAGTTTCATGAAATGAAAAAAAATTTGTACATTTCGGAGATTTTTGAGCGCAAAGACGTCTTGTTG
This sequence comes from Tidjanibacter sp., assembly GCA_045597245.1. Classification (GTDB taxonomy): domain Bacteria; phylum Bacteroidota; class Bacteroidia; order Bacteroidales; family Rikenellaceae; genus Tidjanibacter. The sequence continues at coordinate 325 of JAZODY010000192.1, read as the reverse complement.
GTGCGGCTCAGGATGTGGACAGATTGTGAAAATTCTTCCGAGGGGGGAGGCTAACCCTTTGGGGGATTGATATTTGCAATTTGCAGTATTGGAGAAATGACCGAGTGGCTGAAGGTGCTCGCCTGGAAAGTGAGTATGCCTCAAAAGGGCATCGTGGGTTCGAATCCCGCTTTCTCCGCAAATTTTTTTTTCGACCGAAAAAGGGTGCGGAATTAATCTGACTTGGGTGCTGATGCAAGCAGTGGGCGCAAGTGAAAAGACCGTCTGGAAGAGGTGGCGAAATGAGGGGCTGAGGAGCAGGGTGAGGTGAGGGTAAGGAGAGAGA
>JAZODY010000191.1:0-3872 GCA_045597245.1 Tidjanibacter sp. | reverse complement strand
TCGTAAATGGTTTCACCGAGACCTATGGCGACCCGCTGGGCCGTAAGGCTGCTTGGGAGGGTATCGTCAATTTCAGAAACGAGGAGGCCACCAAGCGCACACAGGTTATCAGCGACAATGCTCAGTGGTTCGAGGACCACTCGCCCATCAATCCCGCCTATCGCAAGGAGGAGGTGAAGGGTGTTTCGGCCAAGGTCATCACTGTGGCCATGTTGGCCGGCGATGCCTTCCCAGCCACCCCCATCGGAATCAACCTTCCCAATGCCGATTGGATTCGCAGGGATTATGGCTCCAAGTCGGTGACCATCGAGAACATAACTTATGCCTACTCGGAGAGTTCGCATGGCAACGGCTTCGATGAGGAGTTTGTGTTGCGTGCCGAGGACCGCGAACGCATGGCCAAATATTCGTCGCTGGGAGATAATCTCCATACCGACCTTCATGAGTGTCTGGGTCATGGCTCGGGTCAGCTGGCCGAAGGCGTGACGGGCGAGGAGCTGAAACAGTATTCGGCTGTTTTGGAGGAGGCCAGAGCCGACTTGTTCGGATTGTACTATCTGGGCGACGAGAAGATGGTGGAGCTGGGGCTGGTGCCGAGCTTCGATGTTGCCAAGTCGGAGTATGCCTCTTACATAATGAACGGAATGATGACGCAGTTTGCCCGCATCGAGTTGGGTAAGAATGTGGAGGAGGCCCACATGCGCAACCGCAAATTGATTGCCGAGTGGTGCTATGAGCAGGGTAAGGCCGACAATGTAATCGAGAAGGTGGTGGAGAACGGCAAGACCTACATCGTGGTGAACGACTTCGAGAAACTGCGCGAGCTGTTTGGCAAGATGCTCTATGAGGTGCAGCGCATCAAGTCGGAGGGCGATTTCGATGCCGGTCGCGAGTTGGTGGAGAAGTATGCCGTGAAGATTGACCGCGATTTGCACGCCGAGGTTTTGGAGCGCTACGGCAGTCTGGGCATACAGCCTTATAGCGGATTTGTCAATCCGGTCTATACTCCGGTTGTGAAGAACGGAAAGATTGTGGATGTGAAGGTGAGCTACACTCAGGACTATGTGGAGCAGATGTTGGAGTATGCACACAATTATTCGTTCCTCCCCACGCTTAATTAATGTGACGAAATAGTTCGGTGCGGGTCCGTCGGAATCCGCACCGAAAACAAAAATCCGAAGTTACGGCATGGCCTGCATCAACGGATGTAGTGCATGTGAACAAAAACTCGGGGCCGCGACGGAGCGGACACCTTCTTTGAGGTGACGCGATGTCGTGATACATTTACACAATGAACAATGAAAAAGATGGAGAACAATGACACTAACGGCAATGGTGCCGACAAGAGAGGACGGCTCGACGAATTTCTGAGCCAGTGGCGTCAGATAAAAATCAGTCGCCGCAAGGTCCGCAATCTGATTGTGGGGCTGTCTGCGGTGTTGGTGCTGATTGCGGTACTGACGGTGGTAATCAAACCCTCGGGGGGACGTGGCGAGGAACAGCCGCAGGAGACGATTGTGGAGGAGCCGAAACTGATGTACGGAATAGAGTATGAGCGGTACCGAATGGAGGAGAAACAGGTGCAGAGTGGCGAGACTCTCTCCCACATGCTCGACGGCTACGGTTTGGGGCAGGCTCGCATCAATCGCATCGCCGAGGAGGGCGGTACGTTACTCAATGCCCGCAGCATAAATGCCGGAAACAAATATGTCCTCTTCTTCGAGAGCGACTCTCTGGGTCAGGAGCAATTGGCGCATTTTGTCTATGAGAAGAATATTACGGACTATGTGGTCTTCTCCTTCAATGGCGACGAGATTGCCGTTGAAGCGGGTCAGAAGGAGGTGGATATCGTAAGACGCAAGGTTACGGCCGCCATCAGTTCGTCGCTTTGGAACTGCATTGTGGAGCACGATTTGCCCTATGCGCTCTCGTGCGAGATGGAGGATATTTATGGATGGAGTGTCGATTTTTTTGCATTGCAGGAGCAGGACAGCTTTACTGTAATCTATGACGAGAAGTATATCGACACACTGAGAGTGGGCATCGGTCGCATCTGGGGAGCGGAGTTCCACCATGGCGGCAAGACCTATTATGCCATACCGTTCGAGCAGAACGATAAGATATCATATTGGGACGAGAACGGTAACAGCCTGCGCAAGCAGTTGTTGAAGGCGCCTTTGAAATTCACGCGCATCAGTTCGAAGTTTTCGCTCTCGCGTATGCATCCTGTGCTGAAAATACGTCGTCCGCATTTGGGCGTGGATTATGCCGCACCGGCCGGCACCCCTGTCGTGGCGATTGCCGACGGAGTGGTAACCCGCAAAGGATGGGACAGCGGTGGCGGTGGAAATACGCTCAGGTTGCGTCATGCCAACAATTTGGAGTCGGCCTATCTGCACTTGAAAGGCTACGCCAAAGGAATCTCGGTCGGTACCCGCGTGTCGCAGGGTCAGTTGATTGGATATGTTGGTTCTACGGGTCTTTCCACAGGTCCGCATCTCGATTTCAGACTTTATAAGGGCGGTACGGCAATCGACCCGTTGAAAGCACCTTCGGAGCCTACCGAGCCGATAAAGGCCGAAAATAAGGCTTGGTTCAACTCGGTGAAAGACCGTGTTTTGGCCGAGTTGCGAGGCGATGTGGCAGAGACAGATAAGATTATGGCCGCCGATTTGGAGAGTTTTGTTGCCGCACCCGATTCGTTGATGTTGCAGGCCGCGACCGAAACAGAACAGATGACGGTGGTGAGTGATGATGTTTCCGATGTTGTCGATGAGGCAGAGGGTGAAGAGGAGGCCGAAGATGCTCAGAAGAAGAGCCGCAAGAGAAGAAAAAACAGAACTTAGCAATAGAATAGTGGATTCGCAGTTATGGAAGGCGTTACGGGAGTTGTAATCGTGGCGGGCGGCAACGGCTCGCGCATGGGTGCGCAGGTACCCAAACAGTTTCTCAAAGTGTGCGGTCGGGAGATTCTGGTGCGTTCGGTGGAGAAATTCAGGTCGGCTCTGCCGGAGTGTGAGATTGTGGTGGTGTTGCCCGAGAGCGAGATGGAACGCTGGCACGGGTTGGCCGAGCGATACGGATTGCAGGAGTGTGCGGTGTGTGCCGGCGGCGAGAACAGATTTATGTCGGTAAAACGCGGATTGGCTTGTCTGTCACACGATTGCGAGCTGATAGCGGTGCACGATGCGGTGCGTCCTTTGTTGTCCGAAGAGATGATTCGCAGGACTGTGGCTGTGGCTCGCGAGTACGGTTCTGCCGTGCCGGTGGTGGAGGTCACCGATACGATACGCATGGTGATGCGTCAGGAGGGCGGAGCACATACGGTGGACCGCTCATTGTTGCGTGCCGTGCAGACACCTCAGGTGTTCGATGCCGAGAAACTGAGAGAGTCGTATAAACGACGTTACAGCAAGGCATTCACCGATGATGCAACGGTGTATGAACGTCATGGAGAGGAGCTTACCTTCTGCGAGGGCGAGCGGGGAAACATAAAGATTACCACGCCGGTGGACCTTGTATTGGCCGAGGCGTTAATCAGATTTGAGAATGGAGAGAGAGTATAAATGTGGTCGGGGTGACCGGTGGGCGCGATATTCCACGGTACTGACAATCGTGTTGTTGATGCTGTTCTTTATAATAAACTTGAGCAATGCCTTAAAGAGAAGATAGAAACAACGACAAACATCCATATTCCTTCGCCGTGTGTTATATCTGATGTAGATCTCATGCGTCTTTTTTCAAACCTTTTGGATAATGCGATTCATGCCTGCACTGCCCTTCCGGCTGATGAGCGGCGGTGGATAAATATATCCACCAATCATAAGGCCGGAATGCTTGTAATAAAGATGACTAACTCCTGTCCTTTGCAG
>JAZODY010000190.1:0-12128 GCA_045597245.1 Tidjanibacter sp. | reverse complement strand
AGCTTCTTAAAGACGGTGTTGTAGAGCGTCGTGTCGCCCTCGGGGCAGATGTCGTCGCGCTTGATGTAGACCTGTATGCGGCCGGTATGGTCTTGCAATTCGAAAAACGATACGCTGCCCATGATGCGACGACTCATTAGTCGGCCCGCTATGGTTATCTGTTGGAAGTTCTCTTTCTCGGGATTGAATTCGGCATGAATCTGTGCCGCAGTCGTATTTACATCATACATTGCAGCGGGGTAGGGATTTATTCCCAATTTGCGGAGTTCCGCCAGTGAATTGCGACGGAGCTGTTCTTGTTCGCTGAGTTCTATTGTGCTCATATGTAGACAAATAAAAGTTTGTAATCATATTATATCATGCAAAAATACGAATTTATGAAGAATTTTTATTAACTTGTCGCATTAAAAGATTATTAATTGTGTCTTTATGAGAAATTATTTCGTTTTCGGACTGAAATGGCGTGCCGTTTTGTGGCCCATGTTGTTGTATTGGTTGCTGTCGGTGTTGCTGTTTTTCGGATATGACCTGCTCTTTGTCAAACAAGAACTGATGACCTCCACCACTCTTGTCGGGGGAGATTGGGTTGCCCACATGGCACTCTATCTGGCAACGGTATATATCGTATCGGTGGCTATGCTGATGGCGTTGTTTTGGGTGGTGAAGAGAAGTGTTGCTGCATTGAAATATAAAGACTCGGATTTCGATACGGACTATTTGTCGGGAGAATATCTCAAACAGATTCTGCCCGACATGTTTTTCACCATCATGACGCTGGGGCTTTATGGACCGTGGATGCTGACACGATTGATGAGATATTTTGTGCGCAGAACGGTTCACAACGGTAATGCCATGGAGTTTGAGGGGCGTCCCATGATGTTGTTTTGTTATGTGGTGTTGTTGGGAATGTTACCCGTGTTGATTGCATCGGTTGTGTTTGCCATGTTGCTGCCGACGGCAGAGATGAGCGAGAGCCTGCTGGTGTTTTGGCAGATAGTGGTTATGATGATTATATGGGGAGGTATATCGTTTTGTGTGGCAGCGATATATGCCCGTTGGTTGTTGCACGGATGGTATGGCAACAGAAGATTGGTGTGCACCGTGTCGATATGGGATGGAGGAAGCTATGTGCTCGGCCAGTTGCTGTTGTCGATACTCACATTTGGAATCTATGCGCCGGCCGCAGAGTTGAAGATAATGAGATATTTCCTTCGCGGAACGGTGGTCGGTACCGATAAGGTGGAGGGACGTTTCGGCATGGAGCTGCGTATGTGGCGTGACTGGGGCTACCTGTTGGGGCAGATGTTGTTGCTGATTGTTACGTTGGGGGTGTATCTGCCGTGGTACTATGTGAACGTTTGTCGTCGATTCGTGGGACGCATCTATGTGGAGGCCGAACAGAAACCCACGGAACCCATGCCGGCCCTGCGTGATTGAGGCGTGGGAGGTGTGCAGGCGAAGGAGGAACAAACAAAAAACGCCAAGACAAATATGAAGATAAAAGAGAAATAAAAACATAAAAACTAACCAAAAACCAAAAAAACTTATGAAACAAATTAACATGACTTACCTGTTGCTTATTTCGCTTGTTTCGGCAATGGGGGGCTTGCTGTTCGGTTACGACTGGGTCGTAATCGGTGGCGCCAAACCTTTCTACGAACCTTTCTTCGGAATCTCCGATGTGCCAGCATTGCAGGGATGGGCAATGAGCAGTGCCTTGGTGGGGTGTCTGTTCGGTGCACTGTTGGCAGGATATTTCAGTGATAAATATGGTCGCAAAAGAATGCTTATTCTCTCGGCGGCGGTGTTCCTTGTTTCGGCAATAGGAACGGGAGCGACGAGTAATTTTGCAATGTTCATAGGCTATCGAATCCTCGGTGGTTTTGCCATAGGTTTTGCGTCTAATCTCTCGCCGATGTACATAGCCGAGGTCTCTCCTGCCAATATCAGAGGCCGCCTTGTGTCGGTCTATCAACTCACGATGGTGATAGGAATTCTGGCTGCACAATTTATCAATTGGCGTGTTGCCGAGCCGGTTTCGGCCGATGCCACGGCAGAGATGATTAAGGAGTCGTGGAACGGACAGATGGGATGGAGAGTGATGTTCTGGGTGGAGTGTGTTCCGGCTCTGCTCTTTTTTGTGTTGGCCTTTATCATTCCCGAGTCGCCACGTTGGTTGGCTACGCGCGGCAGATTCGATGCCGCTCATAAGATTCTCGGCCGTATCGGCTCGGGTGAGTATGCCGATGGCGAGATGGAGCAGATTAAGGCATCCATCGGTAAGGATAAGGCAGAGTATCAGGGAGCAGGTTGGAAATATCTGTTGGCTCCTTCCATGCGTCGCGTATTGTTGATAGGAGTCGTGTTGGCTGTGTTCCAGCAGTGGTGCGGTATTAATGTCATCTTCAACTATGCACAGGAGATTTTTGCCGCCGCCGGCTATACAATCTCTCAAACATTGATGAACATTGTGGTTACCGGTGTTACCAATGTGGTCTTCACCGTTGTGGCCATGTTTGTCATCGACCGTCTCGGACGCAGAGCCTTGCTGCTGCTTGGTGCAGGCGGTTTGTCGCTCATCTATTTGCTGTTGGGAGCTGCATATCATTTCCAACTGACCGGTATCGCCATGCTGATTATCGTGGTTTTGGCCATTGCATGCTATGCGATGACATTGGCACCGGTGGTGTGGGTTGTCGTTTCGGAGATTTTCCCCAATATGGTGCGCGGTGCGGCCATGGCGGTGTCTACCTTTGCACTATGGGCGGCATGTTTCGTGCTTACATATACTTTCCCGTTGCTGAACTCGTCGCTCGGTGCAGCCGGAACGTTCTGGTGTTATGGCGGCATCTGTCTGTTGGGACTGCTGTTTATCATCAGATATGTGCCCGAGACCAACAATAAGAGTTTGGAGGAGATAGAGAAAGAACTTGTCAAATAATAAAAAACGAAAAAGCATATGAAAGAGGTTGAAATTTGGCAGGAGAGAGTTTCTATCCCCACATACGAAATAGGCGAGGCGGAACGTAACCCCATTTTTCTTGAAAAACGAGTCTATCAGGGCAGTAGCGGTGTGGTTTACCCCTATCCGGTGGTGGAGAAGATATGCGACCAACCGACAGATAAAGAGTATGATGCGGTCTTCTTGGAGAACGAATATCTAAAAGTTATGATTCTGCCCGAGCTCGGAGGGCGTGTCCAGAGGGCTTATGATAAGATTAAGGGGCGCGATTTTATTTACTATAATCAGGTAATCAAGCCTGCTCTGGTGGGACTTACGGGCCCGTGGATTTCCGGAGGTATAGAGATTAACTGGCCTCAACATCATCGTCCCAGCACCTATCTGCCGCAGGATTATGTATTGGAGCGTCTGCCCGATGGAGGTGCCACCGTTTGGGTCGGCGAGCGTGAGCGCATGTTTCATCAGAAGGGTATGGCCGGCTATACTTTGCGCCCGGGACAGGCACGATTGGAAATCAGAGGACAGGTATATAACCCCACCTCTATGCCGCAGACTTTCTTGTGGTGGGCCAATCCGGCAGTGAAGGTGAACGATGAGTATCAGAGTGTTTTCCCACCCGATGTGAATGCGGTTTTCGACCACGGAAAGAGAGATGTGTCCACTTTCCCCATAGCTACGGGTACGTATTACAAGGTTGATTATTCGGCCGGTGTGGACATATCGCGCTATAAGAATATTCCGGTTCCCACTTCGTATATGGCGGTGAAATCGAAGTATGATTTTGTGGGCGGATATGAGAACGATACCAGAGCGGGCGTGTTGCATGTGGCAGACCACAACGTGTCGCCCGGAAAGAAACAATGGACATGGGGCAACGGCGATTTCGGTCGTGCATGGGACCGCAATCTGACCGATGAAGACGGACCGTATATCGAGTTGATGACCGGCATGTATTGTGACAATCAACCCGATTTTACATGGTTGCAACCTTTTGAAGAGAAGACATTCACTCAATATTTCATTCCCTATCGTGAGTTGGGAGTGGTGAAGAATGCCTGTGCCGATGTGTTGATGAATATCGAACAGGATGGGGTAGAGGCTTTGATGAGGCTGTTCGCCACTTGTGCTCAAAGATTACGGGTTACGGTATGGCAGAAAGATGTGAAGGTGTTAGACGAGGAGTTCGATGTGTCGCCAGAGGAGGTTTGGGAAAGACGTTTCGAAGCAAGTGTAAGTGAGTGCAGGTTGGAAATCACCGACGATAAAGGGCGTAAAAAACTCTCGTGGAGTCCCGAACCGGCAGCAGAGAAACCCATACCCGAGCCGGCAAAGGCAGCATTGGCACCCGAGCAGGTCGGCAGTGTGGAGCAACTGTTTCTCACAGGTCACCACATCGAGCAATATCGCCATGCCACATTCAGTGCGGCAGATTATTATTTGGAGGGATTGAGGCGAGAGCCTACCGATATACGCTGCAACAATGCCATGGGCTTGTGGCTGTTGCGAAAGGGCAGATTTGCCGAGGCGGAAAAGTATCTGCGTCAGGCGGTGGCGACACAAACCGAACGCAATCCGAATCCTTACGATGGAGAGCCATTGTTCAATCTTGGTCTGGCACTTAAATATCAAGGCAAATCGTCGGAAGCGTATGAGGCATTCTATAAATCGTGTTGGAATGCAGCATGGCAGGGGGCCGGATATTTGGAGTTGGCCCGACTTTCTGTCGGTGACGGCGAGTTGGAGAGAGCTTTGTATGAGCTGGATATGTCGTTGGCCCGTAATTGGCACAATGCCACTGCCCGTCATCTGAAATGTGCCGTTCTGCGCCATTTGGGGCGTAAGGACGAGGCGGCCGTTTTGGCTCATGAATCGCTCGAACAGGACCGTCTTAACAGTGGTTGTATGTATGAGAGTGCACTTGTCGGAGGAGAGTTTGGCGAGTTCTTGGAGATGATGCGTGGCGAAAGTCACGATTATGAGGAGTTGGCGGTGGATTATATGAAAGCCGGATTATGGGATGATTGTGTGGCGCTGTTGGAGATTGCCGTGGAGAACTGTGCGAAGGTGTCGCCTATGGTGTGGTATTATATGGCATACGCGACCGATATGAAGGGGGATGGCGAGTTGGCCGGCAAGTTGTTGGTTATGGCAGAGGAGTGTAATCCGGAGTACTGTTTCCCCAATCGATTGGAGGATGTGTTGGTGCTCGACAAGGCGGCTCGTATGAATCCACAGGGCGGATATGCACTCTGTTATTTGGGTAATCTGTGGTATGACAAGCGACAATATGATAATGCTCTGGCCTGCTGGGAACGTTCTGCCGAGTTGTTGTCGGACTATCCCATTGTCCGCAGAAATCTGGCTCTGGCCTATTTCAATAAGTTCGGTCGTGAGCAGGATGCGGTTGCGATGTTGGAACGTGCCTTCGAGTTGAATACGAATGACGCACGTATATTCATGGAACTCGACCAACTGTATAAGCGTCTTAATTATCCCTACGAACAACGCTTGACTGCATTTGAAACTCATGCCGATGTGGTGGCGATGCGCGATGACCTCTATCTCGAACAGGCCACCCTGCTCAATCAGTTGGGACGCCATGACGAGGCGATGGCAATGATTTCCGCCCGCAAGTTCCATCCGTGGGAAGGTGGCGAAGGAAAGGTGACCGCCCAATATGTCATTTGTCGTCGCGAGTTGGCCAAGTCGCATGTCTCCCGAGGAGAGGGTAAAGAGGCCCTGCGTCTGTTGGAGGAGTGTCGAACATATCCGTGGAATCTTGGCGAGGGTAAGTTGCCTGCCGCTCAGGAGAACGACATCGACTACTTTGCCGGTTGTGCTTGTGAGTTGCTGGATGACAGAAGTGGAGCTGAACACTATTTCAATGCTGCCATAAAGGGGCTTGATGAACTCGGCGATGCCATGTATTACAACGACCAGCAACCCGACAAGATTTTCTATCGCGGTATGGCCATGAAGAAGATGGGACGAGAGGAGGAGGCTGCGAGATTGTTCGAGCGTTTCGTGGCTTATGGTCGGGAACACATGAATGATAATGTGAAGATTGACTATTTTGCCGTTTCGTTGCCCGACCTGTTGATTTGGGAGGGAGACCTCAATAAACGCAATCGTGTGCATTGTCACTATATGAGCGGTTTGGGTTACTTTGGCTTGGGTGACAACAAGAGGGCTGCCGAAGAGTTGAAGGCGGCATATGAACTCGACAGAAATCATCAGGGTGTGCAATATCATCTTGCCATGGTGGAGTCGGCCTGATGTGCGTTTGCTATAATAATAAAGCGGCCCGACAGATTTTGTCGGGCCGCTTTATTGGGGTCTGGTGTTGTGCTATTTGTTGTATGTGGCATCTTTTGGGAAAGAGTCGCCCTCCCATGCCTTTTTCGAAGTCCACGAAAGAGACTCGTCGGTCCAGAACGGATGGTCGGCGGGCAGTCCGAGCGGCAGGAATGCAAACGAGGCCAAATAGAGGCTGCCGGTGTTGGTGTAGCTGTCCGACATGTCGGGTTGTGCTCCATTGAAACCGAGTCGCAGATAACCGTGCTCGTTGTAGTTTGCATTGGAGTCGTTGAACATGCGCTTAATCACAGCCGTCATGGCGGCTCGTACCTGTCCGGCAGCCAACGACTCGGGCAACCATTCCCGCCACGCCAACAGTGCCAACGGCAGCAATGCTCCGGTTCGGTAGGTCAGCGAACGACCTATTGCGGGGAATGTTCCTTCCGGCGAAATGAGGCGTTCGAGTGATACACCGTGGCGTTGCATGCGTCCGAGCGCCTTGTCGAAGGAGGCCTTCTGTACAGGGCGCCAATCATTCTGCTCGGCAACGGTTTCAAGGCATTCGACATACATGGGTTGAATGACATAGCTGTTGTAGTAATTGAATGCGAAAGCAGGGCCGTCGGAGTACCAGCCATCACCCACATACCACTCCTCCATCTTGTTGAATGCCATAGTGATTCGGTAGTTGTCGTAGGGGGCTCCCACCTTCATCAGGAAACACTCCACCGTGGAGGCGAAAAGCAGCCAGTTGCTGTATGCGGGGGTGACGCGACGCAACTGTGTGAACTCCTCTATGTAGCGTTGTTTGGTCATTTCGTCGAGCGGCAGCCACAATGCATCGAATCCGCGCAGAAAACTTTCGGCCAGAAATGCTGCATCCACAAGTGTCTGCCCTTCGCTGCGCCACAGCAGATAGTCGGGACTGTCGGGGTCCACCGCAACCTTATAGCATTTCAATGCCATTTCTCGCAACTCTTTGCGTTGCAGGCCCTCGGGAGTGTCGTCGTCGGGCAGGGTCAGCCACGGGGCCAGACCGTCCATCAGTCTGCCGAAGGCCTCCATGTAGGTGACATCCTTGTTGCGGCCGTCCCACTGCGGGCTTACCTCTATGGGCATGTTGGCGTGTAGTTGTTCGCGGCTCATTTCATGGAGGATTGGATAGGCCATTTTGTAGAGTTCGTCGCACCAGTATTGTCGTTCCGTTTTCTCCTCCGTTCTCTTTTTTTCGCTCTTTTTTGCCTCGGCACCAAGCGGTGCGATAAGCAGTGTCATGCAGAGCGACAGCATTGTCAGTGTTCTGATTGATTTCATGTCGGTTAGTCTCTTGTTTGTCCGTTGCCGGTTATGATGTATTTATAGGTTGTAAGTTCGGGCAGGGCCATCGGGCCGCGTGCGTGCATTTTCTGGGTGCTGATTCCTATCTCTGCCCCGAATCCGAATTGGGCTCCGTCGGTGAAGGCTGTGGATACGTTGTGGTAGACACAGGCCGCATCGATTCGGCGAGTGAACATTTCGGCCCGCTCCTCATCTTCGGTAACTATCGATTCGCTGTGTTGTGAGGAGTGGCGGTTGATGTGGACCAACGCATCATCGAAATCATCGACCGTTTTTATGGCCATCTTATAATCAAGAAATTCGGTGCCGAACGCCTCCTCTCCGGCTCTTTGCAACAGATGGTCGGGATAGTGTCCGTAAAGCGCGTCGTAGGCCTGCGGGTCGGCCAATATGACGACACTCTTTTCCGCCAATGGGGAGCATATTTCGACTAAGTCGCAGAGTCTTTTGGTGTGAATCACGAGGGTGTCGAGCGCATTGCATACACTTACCCTGCGGGTCTTGGCATTGAATACAATGGCACGTCCTTTTTCGGTATCTCCATATTCATCGAAATATGTGTGACATATTCCTGCTCCGGTCTCTATTACAGGCACTTTTGCATTTTCGTTCACATATTTTATCAGGGACTTGCCGCCGCGCGGAATCAGCAGGTCCACTTTTCCGTGAGCTTTGAGTAATTCTTCGGTTGCCTCACGGGAAGCCGGCAGCAGTGTTGCGGCATCGGGCGATATGTTTCGTTCGACGAGAACATCCTTTATAATGGCTGCTATTGCACTGTTAGAGTTATGGGCATCCGAGCCTCCTTTCAACAGACATGCGTTGGCACTTTTGAAACAGAGCGAGAATACGTCGAAACTGACGTTGGGTCTAGCTTCATAGATGACGCCTATCACTCCGAAAGGCACACGTACCTTTCTTATCTTCATTCCGTTTGGCCTTGTTACTTCACTCAGTGTTTCTCCAACGGGCGAACACAGACCTGCCACGTTCTCGATGTCCGCAGCAATTGACTCTATTCGTTCTTTGGTAAGAAGAAGACGGTCGTACATGGCGTTGTTTTCGTCCATTTTTTCGAGGTCTTTGCGGTTGGCTGCGAGAATTTCGTCGTTGCGCTCCCGGGTTCGTCGGGCAAGTAACATCAGTGTGTCGTCGATGTACTGTTGCGAAAGTGTTTCAAGCTCCCGTGCGGCCCGTCGGGCCGCATCGAATGTGGTGTCGAGATTCATATTGATTCTGGTCTTTTTGTTCTTATTGTTCAAGATAGAGATAATCGTAGTGTATAAGCGGCTTTGCACCGCGTTTGCCTATCAGTTTTCTCGCGGCGTCGGCACCGCAGGCAACCTTGCCCACACCCACAGAGATGCCGTCGGGCGAGATGATGCGCACAATGTCGTTCTTCATGAAGTTTCCGTGGATTGCCGTTACTCCCACCGCAAGCAGGCTCGATGCTCTTTCGCCCGTGATGGCACGCAGGGTCCCCGCATCGATATGTATTTCGCCTTTGGCGAATCCGTCGGAGTGAGCAATCCATTTCTTTACTCCCGAGGCATTTTTGTCGGCCGGTTTGAAACGGGTGCATAGTTTGGAGCCGCCGAGCACCTGCTCGATGATGTTGTCGCGCGTTCCGTTGGCAATGATTACCTCAATGCCTTCATCGGCCACTTTTGCGGCAATGCGGCCTTTGGTCAGCATTCCGCCTCGCCCGAAAGAGGATTTCTCTTTGCCCACATAAGCAGATATGTTGCGATTGGCGGGGGTTATCTCTGTTATCAGTTTTGACGATTGGGCTTTGGGGTTGCCGTTGTAGACACCGTCCACGTTGCTTAGGATGATTAGTGTGTCGGCATTAATCATGGTCGAAACAAGTCCCGAAAGTTCGTCGTTGTCGGTGAACATTAGTTCCGTAACCGATATGGTGTCGTTTTCGTTCACGATGGGAATGACACCGTTGTTGAGCATGGCTTCCAGACAGTTGCGCTGATTGAGGTAGAACTCTCTTGTGGAGAGGCTCTCTTTGGTTGTCAAGACCTGCCCGCAGACTATGCCGTGGGCGGCAAAGAGGGTGGAGTAATGATTTATTAACTTCACCTGCCCGACAGCCGAAAATAATTGGCGGGCCGATACGGCATCAAGCCTCTCATGTGACAGATTTACCGTACTGCGACCAGAGGCAACCGCCCCCGAGGTGACTATTATTACCTCCGAGGCATTTTTATGGAGGCGAGCAATCTGTTCGGTCAGTTTCTGCATTATGCTGATGTTCAAACTGCCATCGGCAGAGGTGAGAACGTTGCTGCCTATTTTTATGACTATGCGTCTGTTTTTCATGTTTTTATTTTTTTTGCTACCGTTTTGTGTCGTTGTCGTGAGTTCCGACATAAACGTATAGGGTAATGAAGATGTTACGAGTTCCGAATAGTGTTTCTACCGACTATTTTGAGAGGCTCGCTTTGAGCCCTTCGCGGATGGCTTTTTCGAAACCGTTTTCGGTCATTGCAGTCAATCCTTTGAATGTCAGACCGCCCGGAGTCGTCACCTTGTCTATCTCGGTTTGCGGCTCGGTGTTATATGTTTCCAACAGGGCCACCGCTCCTTTTACCGTTTGGAGGACTATTTGTCGCGACTGTTCTGGCTCTATACCCAACTCCATGCCGCCTTTTATGGAGATGTCGATATAACGCAAAATGTATGCTATGCCGCACGAAGAGAGCGCTGTTACCGCACTAATCATAGACTCCTCCACCTCAAATACTTTGCCGCCTTGCGAGAACATGTTGCAGACAATTTCAACTTGTTGCGGCGATGCGTTGTTGTGACAGACGAATGTGGCACTCTCGCCAAGCGATACGGCTGTGTTGGGTACGACCCGAAACAGGCTTGGGCGAGGATGGGAAACCGAAAGCCCGCTCATGGCGAACATCTCTTCGGTGGTTATGCCGGCCGCTATGGAGATGATGATTTTTTCCGCAAAGCGGGGCGTGGCGGAAATCTCTTTAAGTACGTTCTCAATCTTCCACGGTTTTACGGCCAATATTATGATGTCGGCCTCGGCGGCCGTCATGTTGTCGCGTGTCGTTACGGTTTTGTGGCTATTGGCTGTGAGCCAGTTGCTGAGTGAGTCGGAAGGATGGGAAACGATTACTTGCGAGAGTTGATTGCGAGAGTTCTCGATTAGACAGCGGGCTATTGCGCCACCCATGTTTCCGCCTCCTATGATGGATATTTTCATGTTGATGTTGTATGGTAGGTTTTGGGAGCAAAATTAATAATATAACGTGGAAAAAATGTTGGTTTGGATGTGGTATTTCTCCGAAGAAATGATTAAATTTGTATGATTTTATAACACGATTTTAAGCGGTTGTCCGTATGATTATCGAATTGAAAAATGTGTCGGTCTATCATCCTGATGTTCTGGGCGGAAGGTCACGAAAGAACAACGGCCATCTTGTGCTGTCGGATGTGACTTTGTCGGTAGGGGAGGGCGAGATGGTCTACTTTATCGGTAAGGTCGGCAGTGGCAAAAGTTCGTTGCTGAAAGTGCTCTATGCCGAATTGCCGTTGTTGGAGGGGTATGGTACCATAGCCGGTTTCGACCTTCGCAAAATGAAGAGAAGCGAAGTGGCTATGCTGAGAAGAAACATCGGTATCGTTTTTCAGGACAATCAGTTGCTTACGGACCGCAATGTTTTTCAAAATCTCTATTATGTGATGAAGGCCACGGGTTGGAAGAACGAAATCAATATGCGTCGTAAGATAGAGAGTGTTTTGGAGCTGGTTGATTTGCAGAATAAAATCTATAAGATGCCGTTTGAATTATCGGGAGGAGAGCAACAGAGGCTGTGTATCGCACGAGCAATGATAAACAATCCGCAAATCATTCTGGCCGATGAGCCTACGGGAAATCTCGACCCTACGGCTACGGACGAAGTGATGAAGTTGTTTAAGAGGATTGTGGATAGCGGATGCTCGATTGTGATGTCCACACACAACATAAACATCATAGAGGAGTATCCGTCGCGCACGCTCAGGTTCTCGAAGGGTGTCGTGGAAGAGTTGGATATAGCCTCGATATTGAAATAGGAAAATAAGAAAAAAAGTAAAAGATATAAAGCCAAACTAAGGAGAGAATGGATAATTTGAAAGAAGTCAAAACACAAGAAGAGTACTCAGCGTCGAGTATTCAGGTGTTTGAAGGATTGGAGGCCGTAAGAAAACGTCCTGCCATGTATATTGGTGACATCGGAGAGAGAGGATTGCATCATCTGGTATATGAGGTGGTGGACAACTCGATTGATGAGGCACTTGCCGGATATTGCAAAAATGTATCGGTTACTATAAACGAAGACAACTCCATTACGGTGGAGGATGACGGACGAGGTATTCCGGTGGATTACCATGAGAAGGAGGGTAAGTCGGCATTGGAGGTGGTCTTGACGGTGTTGCATGCAGGAGGTAAGTTCAGTAAGGACTCTTATAAGGTCTCCGGCGGATTGCATGGTGTGGGTGTTTCGTGTGTGAATGCACTCTC
>JAZODY010000189.1:0-6906 GCA_045597245.1 Tidjanibacter sp. | reverse complement strand
CAACACCATCCGCAAGGTGGATTTCAAGGAGCTGTCGATGAGCGACC
Source organism: Tidjanibacter sp. (assembly GCA_045597245.1). Lineage (GTDB taxonomy): Bacteria > Bacteroidota > Bacteroidia > Bacteroidales > Rikenellaceae > Tidjanibacter. The sequence continues at coordinate 6,859 of JAZODY010000189.1, read as the reverse complement.
CGTTCATATTGGCCGACCCGCAGACCAAGATGTACTACATGACCGGCACGGGTGGCAGACTGTGGAAGAGTGCCGACCTGAAAACATGGGAGGGCCCCTATGCGGTGGCCGAGACCGACCCCGAGTCGTGGATGGGAGAGAGACCTGCCATCTGGGCCGCAGAATTGCACCTCTATGAGGGCAAATACTACTTCTTCGGCACCTTCACCAACGACGGCACCATCATAGAGGACATCCCCAATCGCTACAAGATACCGCGCCGCGCCTCCCACATTCTGGTGGCAGACAAGGCCGAGGGCCCCTATCGTCCGATGAGCAACGAGCCCTACACCGACGAGAAACAGGCGACGTTGGACGGCACGCTGTGGGTGGAGAACGGAGTACCCTACATGATATATTGTCACGAGTGGTTGCAGTGTGTGGACGGCACGATGGACATGATAAAGCTCTCCAAAGACCTCAGCGCAGCCAAAGGCAAGGCCAAGACCATGTTCAAGGCCTCGGAGGGTCCGTGGTCGAAGGAGATGAACTATCTGGGCGAGCTGACCTACGGATTGCCGCTGGGCGGTCAGGTGACCGACGGCCCGTTCCTGTTCAAAACCCAGACGGGAAAGTTGGGTATGCTGTGGTCGAGTTGGAGCGAGAAACGTTACACTCAGGGCGTGGCCTACTCCGCCTCGGGAAAATTGCGCGGTCCGTGGATTCACGAGCAGGAGCCGCTCAACACCGACAATCAGGGACACGGCATGATGTTCCGCACCTTCGAGGGTAAGTTGCTCATGTGTCTCCACTATCAGGAGGAGGGCGCACCTCGCAAACCCCGTCTGATGGAGGTGGATGATTCGGGCGACAAAATACGCATCATAGGCGAATACCACCCATAGGCAAAGCGTCGTTTTCAAACAGACTCTTGCGGAGACGCAAAGACGCAGAGCGTCGTTTTCAGAAGAGTTCTTCGGGACAGATGCAATGCGTCGTTTGTAAACAGGCTCTTGCAGAGATGCAAAGACGCAAAGCGTCGTTTGTAAAAAAGTTCTTGCGGAACAGACGCAGAGCGTCGTTTTTAAACAGACTCTTGCAGAGACGCAGAGACGTAAAGCGTCGTTTGTAAAAAAGTTCTTGCGGAGGGAGTGTGTATTATACCGGCTCCTTATGCGGCACAGAATAAAACGGTGCGGACCGAGAAAGTCCGCACCGTTTTATATCAGATTCTGTTTTAAATCTCATTAAACGAGTTGGCTCGTTGCAGCAAGAAACCGTTTCTTATAATCAGATACCCGAAGACTGCAAATCGTCGCTGTAAACCGCCTGAGGCAGCGGGTGCATGTTGTAGGTGGAGGACATGGAGGCTCCGTAGGCACCGGCCGTCTTTATCGACACAAGGTCGCCACGACGAAACTCCGGAAACGCCTCGCTAACCGCAAAGTTGTCCGACGACTCGCAAACCGTTCCCACAACCGTAAACACATCCCTCTCGCGTCCATCGCCATCGAGATTCTCCAACGCATGACGGGCATTATACATCGCAGGGCGAATCAACTCGGTCATGCTGGCGTCAATCACGGCCACCCTGCGACCCGACTCGTTCACCTTCAAGAAGAGCACGCGTGAAATCAACTCGCCGCACTGGGCCACAACAGCACGTCCCAACTCAAAGCGCACCACCGTACAGGGCTCTATCACCAGATTGCGCGCAAAGACATCAAAATAGCTCTCCACATCGGGCAGCGGACAACCGTCGGGGTCGTCGTAATTCACACCCAGACCGCCGCCCAAGTCCAACGACTCGATGCGCAGACCGCGCTCCACAAACCATCCGTAGAGCTTATTGACCTCCTGACAGAGCAGCTCGAAGACCGACATGTCGGTAATCTGAGAACCCACATGGAAGTGCAGTCCCATGATATTCACATTGTTCAGCTCGGGCAGTTCATCGAACAACTCGGCCAACTCGCGACGCGAAATGCCGAACTTGCAGTCGGCCTTGCCGGTGGTGATATGCTCCTCGGTCTTACTGTCGATGTCGGGATTGATACGCAGAGCAATGTTCACCCTGCGCCCCATCTCACCGGCAATCTGATTGATTATCTCCACCTCGTGTTTCGACTCGCAGTTGAAGGCCAGAATGCCGTGCTCGATGCCATAGACAATCTCCTCGTCACGCTTGCCCACACCCGCAAAGACAATCTCGGCGGGGTCGAAGCCCATCTCCACCGCATACACAACCTCATTGCCGCTCACACAGTCGATTCCCATACCGGCCTCCTTCACACACTGCATCACACGCGGGTCGCTGTTGGCCTTCATGGAGTAGTGCATCCTGTATCCATACTTACGGCATGCCTCGTTTATCAAGCCGAGCGTACGGCGCAACAGGTCGAGGTCGTAGAGATAGAAAGGAGTCCTGTGGTTTCTGAGTTTTTCAACTGCTCTTTTGCTAAACATATATTTGTTCTATAAAATAAAAAATCATTTAACAACTCTTACTTATTGATAGTCACGCCCGACGATTGGCAAGGCGCCGACTTTCGGCCACAAATGTAACACATTTCACCCGATAAGCGGAACACGATTTGGGGGTTTGTTTAATTTTTAACACAAAACTCTTCCGACGACTACTTTCTACCAAAATCATCCGGCGCAATCCCTTCCCCCCGCCCATCACTCGTCCTCCGCCTTTTATCCTCGGCCCTCCGTTCTCGTGCCTTCGTTCTCCGCTCTCGGCTCTCGGACATCCGTTCTCGGCTCTCGGACATCCGTTTTCCGTCCTGCGTTCTCCGTCCTCCGTTTTCACAAGATTTTATCCGAGCGGAACGCCCCATGCCGAAACACGCCGCCCTCTTTATCGCACATCCACACCCCTCTCTTGCCGCGCCCCCCTCCTCTCTTACCGAAACTCCCCACCTCTCTTGCCGCACGACACCTAACCGCCCGCACCGAAAAAAACGAGTGCCCCGCCTTTGGAACGGAGCACTGCGCTTTCATCATAGTTTATTTCATTTTCACCTAATAAAGGTCTTCATCAGAATCTGCCCTGACCACGGAATCCGCCTCCGCCCATGCCGCCACGACCGCGACCACCGCCGCCACCCGAGAGCGAATCGAAGTCGGCTGCCGACATTCCGCCGAAGATGCGGATGTTATAGACGAACTTGATGGAGTAATAACGGCTCAAAACATTGTTGGTCATGTTTCTGTAACCGGTGCTGGTGTCGAAGTGAGTAAAGCTGCGGTTCTGGTCGAACAGGTCGTTCACACCGAAGCTCAACTCGCCCAGATTCTTGAACATCTTCTTTCCTATGGCCAGATTCACAATCGTGTATTCCTGATTGTTGTTGCTGTTGGTAAGGCTCTTATACTGGCTGTAATTGCCGTTCACCGCCAGCGTGAAACCAGCCCATGCGACCCATTTCATGTTACCCGAGACGAAGTGATTCCAATACTCGTTATCCTGATTGCGGGCCATAGTATAGGTGCTCTTGCTTATGTTATAGCTGCCGCGATAAGAGAGCGTGAAGTCGAAGTTCTCGCTGATGTTGCTGCCCAACGTCACACCGCCGTCGTAGTACTGTCCCTTCACATAGGTCTTCTGGCCGTTAATCATGCTGGGCGATTGGTTGAACATTGCGCCCAGATTGAGGTTCAGGTTGCTCGACAGGAACTTAACGGGGAAACCGTAGCTTACATTCACACGCGTATTCCAATCGCCCTCCATATTAATCTGCTTCACGAATTGGTTACCCACGCCCAGCTCCGTACCGTCCGTATTGGGCAGGATGAATCCCGGCTGATTGATGATGAGCGAGTCGGCCATCGAGTTGGTGGTATAGCTGTAATTGAGGTTCACTTGGAAAGTGCGGCCCTTCGCAGCATTCGACTTCACCCACATACCCGACACCGAGTGGGAGTAGGCGGGTTTGAGGTCGGGATTTCCGGCCCTCACATTGGAGGTGTTGGTAAGGTCGGTCAGATTGCGCAAATCCCAAGCCGAGGGAGTGTTGGCGCGCGAGTTGAACCTCACGCGGAACATGTTCGAAGAGTTGGCATTGATGCGCAACATACCCGAATAGGTGAGCGTATTGAAGCTTCTGTCCACCTTAGGCTGAGCCAGAACGGGATAGTCCTGTTTGCTCTTCAAGGCCGAGTTTTCATACATCAGACTGACCGTAAAGTTGGTCTTCGGGGTATTCATTCGGAAGCTCGGGCCCACACTCTGGGTGAGATAACCGCTGTTATAAACATTCGACAGAATGGGGTCGAAATCCTCGCCGAAGTCCTGCAAGATGGAGTCGTAAAGATACGACTTGCGGTCCGAGTCGGAGTAGTTGTACGACAGGTCGTAATCAAGACTCAGCTGCGCCTTGCTCGACAGAGGCTCCGAGTAGGAGATTCCTCCGAAGATGAAGTAACTCTTCGATCCGTCCTTGATGTTCTGTCGCAGCAGCGAATCGGCCACCTGAGCGTAGGAGCCGCCATGTTGCGCGGCATAGAATATCTGCTGGTCGGAGAGCGAGAAGCTGTTGTTGTTGTTAATGTTGCCGTTAAGGTTGAAGACCATGTTGCGGCCTTTGTCATTGAGTTTCAAACGATAGATAAGGCTGTTGCTGACCGAATATCCGTCGCGGTCCATCTCCGAGGTGTTGAGCTGTCGTTTCACATCGTAGATTGTGGCGCCGCCATCGTCGGAGTTCTGGGTGTTGGAGAGCGAGCTGCCCACGCCCCAGTTCTTCTGGAACGTCACCGAGGGACGCATCATGATTACGTTGCGGTCGTTGATGTTATACTCGATACGGGCATTCAAACGATGTCCGCGATTGGTGAACTCTCGATTCGACTCGTCGTCGGTATACACTCTCGCCAAATCACCCGCATAGGTCATGCCGTCCGACGCGGAGATGATGTCGTTGCGGTCATTGTCGTAGGAGTAGTTGGCCGAGAGTTCCAATTTGCCGTCCCACCATTCGTTGTCGTAGTTGAGAGCCATGGCGTTGATGGTGGAGATACCGCCACCGAAGAAACCGCCTCTCGCACCGCCGCCACGATTCATTCGGCCGCCGCCGCTGCTGATGCCGCTGCTGCCCGAGAGTCCCAAGATGTCGGTGGCCGTAAAGTCGCGCTGGTTGATATTGTTGAACAGGGCCATCACCGTCAGTCGGCCGCCGGTGGTCTTGAAGAAGTTCACACTTCCACCCACCAGATATTTATCCTCGATTCCGTAGCCGGCATAAACCCTACCGAACTTGCCGCTGCGTCGGTCCTCCTTAGTGATGATATTGAGGGCCATATAGCTGTTGCCATCGTCGAATCCCGTAAACTCGGCCTGGTCGCTCAGTTTCTGGAACACCTCTATTCGGTCCACCACCTCGGCGGGCAGGTTGCTGATTGCCGACGACACATCGCCCGTAAAGAACTCGCGACCATCCACCAGAATACGCTGCACCGTCTCGCCCTGAGCCTCCACGGCTCCGTCGTTCACGGTGATACCCGGCATCTTGGCCAACAGACCGCTGGCATCGGCATCTGAGGCCACCTTGAATGCGGCCGCATTATACACCACCGTATCTCCCTTCTGCGAAGTTCGCATGGCGGGCACCTCTATCTTCACCTGCTCGATGGCCTGCGCGCCCTCCTTCATCTTCAACACACCCACATTGACGGCTCCCGAACCGACCTCAACCTCCTGCACCAAGTTGTCATAACCCATGAAAGAGATGGTCATCTGGTAGGTTCCGCGAGCAAGAGAGGTGATGTTGATACGTCCCTCGCCGGCCGAGGTGTAGTACTTTTTGGCATCGGGGTCGGCCACGTTGTGTATCTCTATGACGGCTCCGATGATGGGATTATCATCGGCCTCATCAATCAATTGTCCCGTTATCGAGCCGCTGTTCTGGGCAGCAAGACCCAAAGCCGACACAAGAAACATCACAATCACGAACATTCTCTTTTTCATAATCAATCTTTTTTATTGTTTTTGTTTTTATTCTCTCTGTTTGCGGTTTTCCATCGCCGTCATTTGGTTTTGTTGCGGCGCGCCTCTCGGCGCACCGCAACCCCAATCAACCACCCTGATTACTAATAGAAACTTTCATTCACTATAATTTATCAACAATCGTTTCGTTTGCTATGGTCTCGTGGTTGTCATCACGGAGAGCGGGGCATGCCTGCTTGTTTGCCGTGGTTTATGGAATGGTGTTAGCGACACACCCCCTCACTCCCAAAATAACTTATCGAAAGAACCCTTTTTTACAGGAACAAAAATAGGGTAAAGAGGCCTTAAAACAAAGTGTGGAGGGGGTGAATCGACCAAAAACGGGGGTGAATCGCCCTGTGGCGGGGTCGCAATGCAGGCATCATGCCGTCCGCAACCGCCCTCTCCTTCATCCGGCCCGGGTCGGCTCCGCCTTTCGTCGCACAATTCGGGAGTGAAAATCCCGATGTCCGCACCGCACTCCGCCCCATACCGCTCCTCGATTCGGGGCCGGCATCGCACCGAATAAAAAAAGCCGCGTCATGGCGGCTATTTTATGGAGTTCATTCTGATGCTGGCCTTGATGAATGCCAGCGCACGAATCTTCGAAACGGGCACATCCTTGTCGGCATGGTGGGGATTCTGGCTCACAAGACGCACATATCCCTCGCGGTCGGACTTCTGGATATATTTCACCGTGATGTACTCCTCGCCGTCGAGGTCGATGGAGAGCAGATACATGTCGCCCCAGAAGATGTCCTCGATGTCGTTCATCTGCTTGTAGAGCACAATGTCGCCACTCTTCAAAAGCGGATACATGCTGTCGCCCGCCACATAGATTGCGCCGTCGCACTTGGGCAGATTGGGGATGTGGATATAGTCGATGGGCCG
>JAZODY010000188.1:0-3124 GCA_045597245.1 Tidjanibacter sp. | reverse complement strand
GACCAATAAGAACAAACCGCGTGATAAAACAGAACGGGCATCGAGGTTATTTTCGATGCCCGTTCTGTTTTATCTCTGTCGGCCTACTCCACCGTAACCGACTTTGCCAGATTACGCGGCTGGTCCACATCCAACCCTTTGCACACAGCGATATGATATGCAAACAACTGCAACGGCACAGCCACGACAATAGGCATAAGACACTCGCTGATTGAGGGGACTTTGATGCAGAAATCGGCCATGTTCGACACTATCTCATCCTTTTCCGCCACGATGGCGATAACCACACCTCCGCGCGACTTGACCTCCTGAATGTTGCTCACCACCTTCTCATACACATGGTCGGTGACGGCAATGGCAACAGTGGGCATATCTTTGTCGATAAGTGCGATGGGACCATGTTTCATCTCGGCAGCGGGATAACCCTCGGCATGGATATATGAAATCTCTTTCAATTTGAGCGCACCCTCCAATGCTGTCGGATAGTTGTAACCACGGCCCAGATAGATGAAATTCTTGGCATAGGTGAAACGCTTGACGAAATCGGCAATCTGGTCGTTGAGTTTAAGCACATTGCTCAACACCTGCGGCAAACGGTACAAATCACGCGAGATATCGTTAAACTTCTCCTCCGAAATACTGCCCTTCTCCTTCGCCACAGTGAGCGCAATCATGGCCATGACGGTTACCTGACCGGTGAATGCCTTAGTGGATGCCACACCAATTTCGGGACCGACATGCAGATAGGCACCCGAATCGGTTTCGCGCGCAATAGACGAACCGATGACATTGCATATTCCAAACACAAACGCCCCTTTGTTCTTGGCCAACTCTATTGCCGCCAAAGTGTCTGCCGTCTCTCCCGACTGCGACACCGCTATCACCACATCCTTGTCGCTGATGACGGGATTGCTGTAACGAAACTCCGAGGCATACTCAACAACAACCGGAATCTGGCAAAACTCCTCTATCATCCTCTTGCCAATCAACGAGGCATGCCACGACGTTCCGCAAGCGACAAACACAATACGGCGCGCCTCCAAAAACTTTCTTGCATTATCGATTATTCCCGAAAGTTTCACATCGAAATTATCCGGACTGATTCGTCCTCTGATACAATCCGTAATGGTCTTGGGCTGCTCGTGAATCTCTTTGAGCATGAAATGGGGGTAACCGCCCTTTTCAAGTTGAGAAATGCTCATTTCAAGACGTTTGATGTTTACCGTAGACTCAATGTTATCGAAATCCACCACCTTCAATGCCTTATCTGCATTAAGAACCGCTATCTCTCCGTTCTTTATATAGACAACCTTATCGGTGTATTCAACCAGCGGTGAAGCATCCGAAGCAAGGAAAAACTCGCCTTCGCCCACTCCCACGACAAGCGGACTGCTCTGGCGGGCAGCTATAATCTCGTTCGTGTTGCCTTTCTCCACCACGGCAATGGCGTAGGCGCCTATCACCTGTTTGAGAGCCCCCTGCACTGCCTCCAACAGGGAACAATTATTGGTTGAACGAACATAATCAATCAGATTGACCAAAACCTCAGTGTCGGTATCACTCTTAAACTCATATCCATTCTCCATCAGAGCGGCTTTGAGCACAGCATAATTCTCTATAATGCCGTTATGAATCAGAGCAATGTTTCCAGAATGCGAGTAATGCGGATGAGCATTCACGTCGTTTGGTTCGCCATGTGTAGCCCAGCGCGTATGGGCGATTCCTATGTTGCCCGAGAGGTCACTGTTGCAGACAAACTCTTCAAGATTCTTAACCTTTCCCTTGCACTTATATAGATTAATTTCGCCGCCACCCGTAACAAGTGCTATTCCGGCGCTGTCATAGCCTCTGTATTCAAGACGTTTAAGACCATTTATCAGTATAGGATAGGCTTCTCTGTGACCAATATACCCAACTATTCCACACATAAATTAACAGACTAAAATTTTTTGTATATTTTTACAAATATATGAATTTTATCCAAATTTCCATCAAACAACCTCTTCTTTTCTCTAAAATTCAGGTCGGATATGGAAAATTAGGTTAATTGATTAACTTTGCAAAAACAACCCAATATATGAAGTCATATGAAAAAAAGTATTTTATTCCTCATGATTGCAAGCATGCTGACGGCATGCTCATCGTCAGACAACCAAGCCGACATCGCATGGAAAAAAACTTATCCGGAAATTCTGGAACAGATAAAAGCTCCTCAATTTGCCGATAACATATTCGACATCAACGATTTCGGTGCAATAAAAGACAATCCCGACGTCCTGAATCACGAGGCCATAAATGCCGCCATAGAGGCTTGCAGCACCAATGGCGGCGGCACAGTGTTGATTCCCGCAGGCACGTGGTACACCAAACCGATTACCCTGAAAAGCAACGTAAATCTTCACATCGAAGAGGGTGGCGTACTATTCTTCCCCTTCACATTCCCCGACTACGATGTGGTCCTCACCCGCTGGGAAGGTATCGACTGCTACAACACTCAGCCGCTTATATACGCCTATAAGGCCGAAAATATAGCAATAACAGGCAAAGGCGTGATAGACGGAGGCGGCAGCATGGAGACATGGTGGCCCATGAACAGAGGCGGCATGGAGTATGAAGGTCGGGTGATATGGCAGAAAACGGACGGACGCCCCAAACTGACCGAGTGGAACGAAGCCGAGACACCGGTGGAGGAGCGTCGCCTCTCTCCCGAGAACGGTCTGCGTCCCCAACTGCTCAACCTATACGCCTGCCGCAACATACTTATCGAAGGAGTGACATTCATCAATACACCTTTTTGGGTTATTCACCCGCTCATGTGTGAAAACACCACGATTCGCAACGTGACAATCAAGACCGACGTCGCTCCCAATGGTGACGGCATCGACCCCGAATCGTGTAAAAACATGCTCATTGAAGGGTGTTATTTCGACACCGGTGACGACTGCATCGCCATCAAGTCGGGACGTAATCAGGATGGCCGCCGCTGGAACATTCCGAGCGAAAACATTATCGTAAGAAACTGTCAGATGAAAAACGGTCATGGCGGTGTCGTGATAGGCAGCGAGATTTCGGGCGGCTTCAACAACCTCTTTGTGGAAAATTGTGTGATGGACAGCCCGCTGCT
>JAZODY010000187.1:0-5240 GCA_045597245.1 Tidjanibacter sp. | reverse complement strand
TAAGCTCTGCCAACAGAGCACGAGGGAATCTTGCGATGATACCCACCATGATGATGAGCGACACACCGTTACTAATACCCTTGTCGGTAATTTTCTCTCCCAGCCACATCACGAACATAGTTCCGGCAATCATAACTATCATTGCGCTGAACTTGAAGAGGAAACTGCCTCCACCCAATACAAATGCCGACGAGGGCAACTGGGCATACAGGTTACTCAGGTAGGCCGGTCCCTGCAACAGCAGAACGACAATGGTCAAATATCTTGTCCACTGATTCAGCTTGCGGCGACCGCTCTCGCCCTCTTTCTGCAGCTTCTGGAAATAGGGAATCACGATTCCCATAAGTTGGATTACGATAGAAGCCGAGATGTAGGGCATGATTCCCAGAGCAAAGATTGAGGCGTTGGAGAATGCACCGCCCGAGAAAACGTCCAACAGACCTACAAGGCCGTTGCCGCTCACCTGACTCTGCAATGCTGCCAACGCACTGGGATCTATACCCGGAATCACTACAAAACTACCGAACCTGTATATAAGAATGAGGCCCAACGTATAGAGAAGTCTGTTGCGCAGTTCCTCAATCTTAGATATGTTCTTGAAAGTTTCAATAAGTTTCATCCGCTTATTTCAGTTTTATTAAAGTTTAATAGCTTTACCGTCCTTGGCCTCGATGGCTGCCGTTGCGCTCTTGCTGAATGCGTGAGCGGTTACGGTAAGCGCTCTGGTCAATTCGCCCTGACCCAGAATCTTGATTTTGTCATCCTTCGATGCAAATCCTGCATTGATGAAGGTCTCGACATTTATTTCGGTCAGATTGTTCTTGGCTGCCAACTCCTCCAACGTACCGAGGTTGATTGCTTTGTACTCAACTCTCTTCAAATTGGTGAAACCATACTTGGGCATGCGTCTCTGCAACGGCATCTGGCCGCCCTCGAATCCGAGTTTTCTCGAATAACCCGAACGCGACTGAGCTCCCTTATGACCGCGGGTTGATGTGCCGCCGTGGCCCGAACCCTGACCGCGACCGATTCTCTTCTCGTGATGAGTAGAACCAGCGGCAGGTTTTAAATTGCTCAAATTCATCTTATTCAATGTAATTTAATTTTTAACAACTCTTCTCTAATTATTTAACCTCCTCAACTGCCACCAGATGTTTCACTTTGGTAATCATACCTTTGATGATAGCAGAATCCTCGTGCTCAACGCTCTGATTGATTTTGTGAAGGCCGAGTGCATCGAGATTTCTCTTCTGGATGGCAGAAGCTCCGATGCGGCTTTTAACCTGTGTGATTTTCAATTTAGCCATAGTGCAGTCAGATTTTTTTAACCGTTAAATACTTTGTTCATTGAAATTCCGCGAACCTGCGATACCGACAGTGCATCTCTCAACTCGGTAAGGGCACCAACGGTTGCCTTCACGAGGTTGTGGGGGTTCGACGAACCTTTGCTCTTGGCAAGGATGTTCTTGATACCGACGCTCTCAAACACGGCACGCATTGCACCTCCTGCGATAACTCCCGTACCCGGGGCTGCCGGACGGATAAGTACGCGAGAACCTCCATAGTGGAACTCCTGCATGTGAGGTATCGTTCCGTTGATTACGGGAATCTTCACCAGATTCTTCTTTGCATCCTCAACTCCTTTGGCGATGGCTGCCTGCACCTCGCTGGCTTTGCCAAGACCGTAGCCCACTACGCCGTCTTCGTTGCCTACAACCACGATGGCCGAGAAGCTGAATGTACGACCTCCTTTGGTTACCTTAGTAACTCGCTGGATGGCGACCAGTCTGTCTTTCAGTTCAAGGTCGCTCGTTCTTACTTTCTTTATATTACTATTAGTCATATTCGCTTAAAATTTAAGACCACCTTCTCTGGCTGCCTCAGCCAACATTTTTACTCTTCCGTGATAGAGGTAACCGTTACGGTCGAATGATACCGTCTCGATTCCCTTCTGAGATGCGCGTGCGGCGGCAAGTTTGCCCACCAAGGCGGCTACCTCACACTTGTTCTTACCTGCTGCCTGCTCGGCAACTTCCTTGTCCAACGAGGAGGCCTGTGCCAAAGTAGCGCCGTTCAAGTCGTCAATAAACTGTACATAGATTTGCTTGTTGCTTCTGAATACAGTCATGCGAGGTCTCTCTGCGGTTCCGAAGACTATCTTACGGATACGCATCTTAATCCTCTCTCTTCTCTCTATTTTATTCAATGACATAACTTCTAACTTTTACTATTTTGCACTTGCAGATTTACCGGCCTTACGACGCAATACCTCGCCCACAAACTTGATACCTTTACCCTTATAAGGCTCCGGCTTACGCAACGAGCGAATCTTTGCTGCAACCTGTCCGACAAGCTGTTTATCAATACTTTTAAGTGTAAGAATGGGGTTTCCTTTTTTCTCCTGCACAACCTCTGCCTGCACCTCGGGAGGAAGCAACAGATAGATGTCGTGGGAGTAACCCAGTGAGAGTTTCAGCAGCTGGCCTTCCACTTCTACCTTGAAGCCGACACCGATGAACTCCTGTTTGATTTCAAATCCGGTTGATACACCTACCACCATATTGTTGATTAAGGCGCGGTAAAGACCGTGCATTGAGCGGTGGCGGGGCTGGTCCGTGGGACGAGTCACTGTCAATACATTTCCCTCTACGGTAACCGTGATGTCAGAGTCTACCTTCTGAGTCATGGTTCCTTTCGGTCCTTTCACGCATACCTCGTTGTTATCCGATACCGTTACGGATACTCCGGCAGGCAGGTTTACAGGTAATTTTCCTATTCGTGACATTTTTTAATTGTTTTGGTTTGGTTTCTGATTATTTGGATTTTACTAATATACGTAGCACATTACCTCGCCGCCTACGTTCTCCTGACGGGCTTTCTTGTCCGTCATGATGCCTTTGGGCGTGGACACGATGGCTATTCCCAGACCGTTCTGTACTCTGGGCATGTCGGCCGCGCTCGAATAACGGCGGAGGCCCGGACGCGAAACGCGCTCCAATCCTTTGATGGCGCACACTTTGGTCTCCGGATGATACTTCAACGCAATTTTGATGCTCTGGTGACCTTTCTCGTCGTTCATGAACTTGTAGGCCAAAATGTAGCCCTGGTCATAGAGAATCTTAGTAATTTCCTGTTTAATTTTTGAACCGGGAGCTTCAACCACCTTATGGTTGGCTTTCACCGCGTTTCTAATTCTTGTGAGGAAATCAGCAATAGGATCTGTCATGATTTTTAAGAATTAAAATGTTAAAAATTAATAATTTGTTTGTTTATCTGTTCTCACCCTTTCCGCCCAATCACCCCGACCTGAGGGTCCGGATGATTGAGGTGGAGTAGTGAAAAATTTTTGCTTCTGCTCTGCTACCAAGAGGCCTTCTTTACGCCCGGTATCAAACCGGCCGACGCCATCTCGCGGAACTGAATACGGCTGATTCCGAACTGACGGATGTAGCCTTTCGGACGTCCCGTAAGCTTGCAACGGTTGTGATAGCGAATGGGGTTGGAGTTGCGGGGGAACTTGGATATTGCCTGCCATGCCTCCATCTCGGTCATTTCGCCGCTCTTCACCTTTGCTGCGATAGCTTCGCGTTTGGGCTGATATTTTGCAATCAGTTTAAGGCGTTTAGCCTCGCGGGCTTTCATTGATTCCTTTGCCATGATTACTGAACTTTTTTAGCGTTTTTAAATGGTAATCCAAACTCGCGCAGCAGGGCGTAACCCTCTTCGTCGGTCTGAGCGGTGGTCACAAACGTGATTTCCATACCGAAGATTTTCGTAATCTTGTCGATATCAATCTCCGGGAAGATAATCTGCTCCTTCACGCCCAGCGAGTAGTTGCCTTTGCCGTCGAATTTCTCCTCGATGCCTTTGAAGTCGCGGATACGCGGCAGAGCCACTGCTATCAAACGCTCCAAGAACTCATACATGCGGTCGCCGCGGAGGGTTACTCTCACACCGATGGGCATGCCCTTACGCAATTTGAAGTTCGAGATATCTTTCTTCGACTTGGTCTGTACGGCCTTCTGACCGGCGATAATGGAGAGTTCTTCCTGAGCCACCTCGATGAGTTTCTTGTCGGCTACGGCCTGACCAAGACCCTCATTGATGACGATTTTCTCCAGCTTCGGTACCTGCATAATGCTCTTATACTGGTATTTCTCCATAAGAGCAGGAACGATTTTCTCCTTGTAGGTAGTCTTTAATGTCGGAATGTATGCCATTATTTAATCTCCTCTCCTGATTTTTTTGCGTAACGTACCAATTTGCCTTCTTCGTTCAGCTTGCGACCTACTCTGGTCGGTTTGCCCGTCTTCGGGTCGGCAAGCATCAAATTAGAGATGTGGATGGGAGCTTCCTGCTCTACGATTCCACCCTGGGGGTTCTTCGCATTGGGTTTGGTGTGTTTCTTAATCATGTTGAAACCCTCAACGATTGCGCGCTGATTCTTGGGGTCAACCGAAAGAACACGACCCGATTTCTCCAAGTTCTTGCTCTCTCCTGCGATTACAAAAACGTTGTCCCCTTTCTTAATATGTAATTTTACTGACATTTTTTACCTGTGTGTTTATTAATTACAATACTTCGGGTGCAAGAGAGATAATCTTCATATACTCGTCGCGGAGCTCTCTGGCTACCGGACCGAATATACGCGTGCCTCTCATTTCTCCTTGATTATTCAGCAACACAACGGCGTTGTCGTCGAAACGAATATACGAACCGTTGGCGCGTCTAATCTCCTTCTTTGTTCTTACAACAACTGCCTTCGACACCGTACCCTTCTTTATGTCGCCCGAAGGGGAAGCGCTCTTGACAGTAACTACGATTTTATCGCCGATGGAGGCGTAACGTTTCCTCGTTCCGCCCAACACGCGGATGCAAAGTACCTCCTTTGCTCCGCTGTTATCGGCTACTGTGAGTCTACTTTCTTGCTGTATCATGACTATTTAGCTCTTTCTATTATTTCAACTAATCTCCAACGCTTCGTCTTGCTCAACGGACGGGTCTCCATGATTTTTACGGTGTCGCCCTCATTGCACGTATTCTCGTTGTCGGCTACGGCAAAGCGTGTGGTTTTGTTTACGAACTTACCGTATATAGGGTGTTTAACCTTTCTGTGTACGGCAACGATGATGGTTTTGTCCATTTTGTTGCTTACTACAACACCGATTCTTTCTTTTCTAAGATTTCTTTCCATATCGGTAAATTATTTAGAGGTTTTCTGACGCAGAACAGTCATCATA
>JAZODY010000186.1:0-6091 GCA_045597245.1 Tidjanibacter sp. | reverse complement strand
TTTCGGCCTCCATGATGCGCTCATAGCCGCGCGATTCGAGGACCTCCACCGCGGCGCGGTAGCCACGCTCGAAGAGCAACTCTATGTTGCCGAGGTCGTAGGAACTGTACTCGGTGGTGTTTACGTCTATGTGTATGTCGCACATGCGGGCGTCATCGATGGTGTTGGAGATGAACATCAGGTAGAACGAACGCATGGCCACCCCAATCAGGTTTTTCTTGTAGTCCGGTGTCACTGATGCGTGCACGCTCACCCCTATCAGCAATTCGCACTCGGGGCGCAACGGCATGGCGGGCAGATTCATGAACACTCCGCCGTCCACATAGTTGGTGCCCTCTATCACTATCGGCTCAAACACGACGGGGATGCAGCACGAGGCCATCAATCGCGGGGCCAGCTCGCCGCTCTCGAAGATTATGGTCTTGCCGGCATCGAGGTCGGTGGCCGTCACTTTGAGCGGCACTTTCAACTCCTCGAAGCTGCCGACGGGCAGACACTCGCGCATGAATTCGAGCAACGGGGTGTGGCCGAAAAAACCGTATGAAGGGAACTGCATGTCGAGCAGCTCTTTGGCCTCCTTGTTGATGAAGATGTTGCAGATTTCCACAGGGGTCATGCCTGCCGCATAGAGCGCACCCACCAGCGAGCCTGCGCTCGTGCCTGAAAGTATCTCGGGGGTCAGGCCGAACTCGTGCAGGGCCTGCAACACGCCGCAGTGGGCCGCACCCTTCACTCCGCCGCCGCCGAGGGCCAATCCTATTCTGTGTCTCTTTTGCGGCTCGACGGGTTCGGCCGCTCTCTTTTTGCCGAATAATCTGAATGCCATCTTTTTTCTCTGTTTTGACGACGAAACGTCTACTTGTCTATCACTCCCGAGCCAACCAACTCCTCGCCGTCGTACCATGCCGCAAACTGACCGGCGGTGATACCGCGTTGCGGCTCGTCGAATATTATGTAGCCGCCCTCGTCGGTCATCTTCAATATGCCGCCCTGCAATGGTTGGCGATAGCGTATGCGCATGCTGAATCGTCGCTCCTCGCCGCAGCCGAGAGCCATGTCGGGGCGTATCCAATGCATCTCCTGCGGTCTGATGTGCAGGGCCTTGCGGTATAGACCCGGATGGTCCTGACCCTGACCGACATAGATTATGTTGCGCTCCACATCGGTGGCCAACACGAAGAGCGGTTCGGCCTTGCCGCCTATGTTGAGTCCCTTGCGCTGTCCTATCGTGTAGAAGTGGGCGCCGTTGTGTTCTCCCACCTTCACTCCGTCGTCGGGAGTGTGGCGGATGGGAGTGGCGAGGGTGGCGAGGTCGTCGCCCTGCGAGGCGGCATAACCCTCCCAATCTTTCGCTATTTCGACGATGTCGCCCCTGACCGCTTTGAGCTTCTGCTGCAAGAAGACCGGCAGGTCCACCTTTCCCACAAAACATATGCCTTGCGAATCTTTGCGGTGGGCAGTGGCCAGATGTTCCCGTTCGGCTATGGCGCGCACCTCGCTCTTCATGATTCCGCCTATGGGGAAGAGGATGTTGCGGAGTTGTTGCTGTGAGAGCTGACAGAGGAAGTAACTTTGGTCTTTGCCCGGGTCGCAACCCGCCAGCAGACGGCTGTATGTAGTGCCATCATGCTCCACCTCCTCGCGGCGGCAGTAGTGTCCGGTGGCCACATAGTCGGCACCGAGTTTCTCGGCCTCGCGCAGGAAGACATCGAACTTTATCTCGCGATTGCAGAGCACGTCGGGATTGGGAGTGCGCCCCCGTTCATACTCGGCGAACATGTAGTCCACCACACGTTTGCGATACTCGCCGCTCAGGTCCACCACGCGGAACGGAATGTCCAGCCGTCGGGCGACAATCTCGGCTATGAGGGCATCCTCCTCCCACGGACATTCGCCGCTGAGGGTGCCTGTGGTGTCGTGCCAATTTATCATGAACAATCCCCACACGTCATAGCCCTGCTGTTTGAGCAGATAGGCTGCGACGGAGGAGTCCACGCCTCCCGAAAGTCCAACTACAACTCTTTTCATGGTTACAAAAATAGTTCACAATTTGGGAATTACTCCTCATGCCGTCGATTTTTTTCCTGTTTGTCGTCACATTGTTTCTGCCTGTGTCGGGTAAAAGCCTCGGGTTTTGTCATGAAAAAAGGCTTCGAAGACCAAAAAAGTCCCTCGGTATGGACTGTTATGTGAAATATATTCACTACTTTTGCGATGTTTTGTACCGATGTAAATATATCGCACGAGGAGAGCGGAAATACGTCGGATGCTGAAAAGAGGGAGAAACGGTAAACATCAAACAAAAAACACACATAAAAACAACTTAACAATGAACATTTCACACATCGAACATCTCGGAATAGCCGTCAAGAGTTTGGAGGAGGCCATTCCGTATTATGAGCAGGTATTGGGCTTGAAGTGCTACAATATCGAGGAGGTAGCAGACCAGAAGGTTAAGACCGCATTCTTTAAGGTGGGTCAGACCAAAATCGAGCTTTTGGAGCCGACCGGTCCCGAGAGCACCATCGCCAAGTTCATCGAGAACCGCGGCGAGGGCGTGCACCATGTGGCTTTCTCGGTGGAGGGTATCGAAGGCGCTCTGGCCGAGGCCGAGGAGAAGGGTGTCAGACTTATCGACAAGACCCCGCGTAAGGGTGCCGAGGGCCTGACCATCGCATTCCTGCACCCCAAATCGACTAAGGGTGTTTTGACGGAACTTTGTGAAGACAAAAACAAATAAAAATCCATAACATAATATTATGAGCGAAATTCAGAATAAAATTGCAGGTTTGGTTAAACTTCGCGAGGAGGCCAAAATGGGCGGCGGTCAGAAGAGAATCGACGCACAGCACGAGAAAGGCAAGTACACTGCACGCGAGCGCATCGCCATGTTGCTCGACGAGGGTAGTTTTGAGGAATTCGATATGTTCGTGACTCATCGTTGCACGAACTTCGGAATGGACAAGAGCCATACTTATGGCGACGGCGTGGTGACCGGTTACGGTACCATCGACGGACGTCTGGTCTATGTCTTTGCACAGGATTTCACCGTTTCGGCAGGTTCGCTGTCGATTACCATGTCGGAGAAGATTTGCAAAATCATGGATATGGCAATGAAGGCAGGTGCTCCCGTCATCGGTCTGAACGACTCGGGCGGCGCACGTATTCAGGAGGGTGTGAACGCTCTGGCCGGTTATGCCGAGATTTTCCAGCGTAACGTGATGGCTTCGGGTGTGATTCCTCAGATTTCGGTTATCTTGGGTCCCTGCGCAGGCGGTGCGGTTTACAGCCCCGCGCTGACCGACTTTGTGATTATGAAACGCGATACCAGCTACATGTTCCTCACCGGCCCGAAGGTGGTGAAGACCGTTACGGGCGAGGTGGTTACCACCGAGCAGCTGGGCGGAGCATCGGTTCACTCCACCAAATCGGGTGTCTGCCACTTTGCAATGGACACCGAGGAGGATTGCATGAGCCTCGTGCGCGACATCATCAGCTACATCCCGCAGAACAATATGGAGACCACTCCCGAGGTTGCAGCCACCGACGCCATCAACCGTTGCGAGGATATGCTGAACGAGATTATCCCCGACAACCCCAACAAGCCCTACGATATGTATGATGTAATCCGCGCGGTTGTTGATAACGGCGAGTTCTTGGAGACTCAGGAGAGCTATGCCCGCAATATCATCACCTGCTTTGCCCGTTTCAACGGTCAGAGTGTGGGTATCATCGCCAACCAGCCCAAGTTCATGGCCGGTGTGTTGGATATCAAGGCATCGTGCAAGGCTGCCCGCTTTGTTCGTTTCTGCGACGCATTCAACATTCCCATCGTGACTTTGGTGGACGTTCCGGGCTTCCTTCCGGGTACGGGTCAGGAGTATGGCGGCGTCATCAACCACGGTGCCAAGTTGCTCTTCGCTTATTGCGAGGCTACGGTTCCCAAAGTTACCGTTACGTTGCGTAAGGCCTACGGTGGTGCCTACATCGTTATGTCGTCGAAACACATCAGAGGCGACATCAACTATGCATGGCCCAGCGCAGAGATTGCGGTTATGGGTGCGAGCGGTGCTGTCGAGGTGCTCTATGCCAAAGACATCAAGGCCGCAGAGACTCCCGAGGCTCAGGCTGCCATCATCGCAGAGAAGGAGAAGGAGTACAACGACAAGTTCTCCAATCCGTACAACGCTGCCAAGTATGGTTACATCGACGACGTTATCGAGCCGCGCAACACGCGTTTCCGCGTAATCCGCGCTCTGGAAATGTTGAAGAACAAACGTTTGGCTAATCCTGCCAAGAAACATTCTAATATTCCTTTGTAATATGAGAAGGACGCTTAAAATTGCGCTATTGTCGCTCTTGTGCTCGCTGGCGGCTCTGTCGGTGGAGGCACAGGGAGTGAACGATATCAGAATTAACGAGGTGCTCGTTAATAATCAGAACAACTCCACCGACGTATTCGGTGTGCATGCACCGTGGATGGAGTTGTATAACAACGGATATGAGAGAGTAAATGCCGGCGGATGCTTTGTGGGCGTGACCTATGCCGACGGCGAAGAGAAGAAGTTTGTCATTCCGGCGGATAAGGCGGCTTCGCTTTCGCCCCTCTCGTTTCTGGTGCTCTATTTCGACAACCCCGCGGAACCCAATACCTCGCGTACGAAGTTCCATACGGGTCTCTCTTTGGAAAATGCCACCAAGATTACGCTCTATCAGGCAAGCGGCAAGGATGTTATCGACGAGTTGGAGTTGCCGCAGGGTGCTGCGGCCGACGTGTCTTATGGTTTTGTCTCGGGCAACGAGGAGTTGGTGCAGTTGGATTATGCCTCGATGGGTTCGGCCAACGAGGTGGTTTCGCTCACCCCGCGCCATGAGTTGTTCCGTCAGAAAGACCCGAAGGGCGGCATGATGGCTCTTGTGGCCATGTCGGTCGTGTTCAGTGCATTGTTGCTGATATTCCTCGTGCTGAAACTCTTGGGCAAGTTTATGGTTGCTCAGAGCCACAAGGGCGAGGAGAAGAAGGCTCCGGTGGTAGCCGAGGCTCCGGTTGCGGATTCGAAAGATGCGGAGCTGGCTGCGGCAATCGCCACTGCAATCTGCCTCTATCAGTCGGACAGCCATGACAAGGAGTCTTATGTCATCACGTTCGACCCCACGTTTGAGCATACGGCTTGGAGCTTGAAAAGCAATGAGATGACGGAAGGTGTCACCAAGTAAAACACTATTACTAATCAGGAATTTATTGGAAAAATGAAAGAGTATAAAATCAAAGTAAACGGAACGGAGTACAACGTTGCCGTAAACGAAATAGAGAACGGCATTGCTAAGGTGTCGGTAAACGGTGCCGATTATAATGTCGAAGTAGGAGAAGAGAAGGCCGCTGCGCCCGCATTCAAGGCTCCCGCGGCTCGCGCTCGCGCCGCTGCCGCTCCGGCCGCCGCTCCCGCAGCAGCCCCCGCCGCCGCTCCCGCCGCAGGCGGAGCAGGTGCTCCGGTGAAGAGCCCGCTGCCCGGTGTGATTTTGGAGGTGAAGGTTGCAGTTGGTGCAACCGTGGCTGCCGGTCAGACCGTTATGGTGTTGGAGGCCATGAAGATGGAGAACAATATTGACGCACCCAAAGCCGGTGTCATCAAGAGCTTTGCCAAATCTAAGGGCGACTCGGTGTTGGAGGGCGACTTACTCTTTACAATCGAATAATAAAGAAGGAGTTGAACTATGTTTAATATGATTTTGGAAGCAGGCGGCTCCTTCTTGCTGGAAAACCTGCGACAGTTCTGGGAGTATACGGGATTTCATAATGCCGAGGTCGGTAACATCATCATGATTATCGTCGGCCTTATCTTTCTCTATCTCGGAATTGCTAAGAAATTCGAGCCTATGTTGCTCGTGCCCATCGGTTTTGGTATTCTGATTGGTAACATTCCGTTCCACGACGGTTTGCAGATTGGTATCTATGAGGATGGTTCGGTGTTGAACTATCTCTATTTCGGTGTGTTGAAGGGAATCTATCCCCCGTTGATTTTCCTCGGCATCGGCGCAATGACCGATTTCTCGGCCCTGCTGTCGAACCCGAAACTGATGCTTATCGGTG
>JAZODY010000185.1:0-3426 GCA_045597245.1 Tidjanibacter sp. | reverse complement strand
CCATATCGCGACCGTCCTCGTTGATGATGAGCGTCTTATCCAGCACCTCGGCCAGCAGATAGGCCTTCTCGGCATTATACTCCACCAGCTTGACATTCAGCTCGTTCTGCAACTCCGAGGCGATACGGATTCCCACACGGCTGCCACCCAGAATCATCAGATTGTTCACCTTCTGCTCCACCACGCCCACATAGGAGTTGATGCGCTCCATGAACTCGCGGTTGGTGACTATGTAAATCATGTCGTCGCTCTTGAAATAGTCGCTCCCGCGCGGAATGATTGTCTCGTCGTTGCGTGAGATGGCCACCGTACGGAACGGAATGTCGGGCATCATGGCATCCACCTCCTCCACCTTGCACCCCACAAAGGGCGACGAAACCGACAACTTGAAGACCGCCAACGACAATTTGCCCCCCGCAAAATCGACATACTCGGTGGCCGACATGTGGCCCAGCAGATTGATTACCTCGCGGGCCGCCATCTGCTCGGGATAGAAGAGATAGTCGATACCCATATTGATGAACAGCTCCACGTTGCTGGGGTCGAGATACTCGTTGTTATCGATGCGGGCGATTGTCTTCTTGGCACCCAACTGCTTGGCAATCACAGCCGAAAGCACATTCACATTCTCCTCGTTGCTGACCGCGATGAAGAGGTCGCACTTACGCACCGAGGCTCGTTTGAGCACCGAGAAGGTGGTGCAGTCGCCCTCGACGGTCACCACATCGGCCACATTGGCCACATCTACCAACAACTTGGGCTCCTCGTCTATGATGACAATCTCGTGCCTGCTGTCGTTCAACATACGCGCAAGGTGGCTGCCCACCTCGCCTGCTCCGGCTATTACTATCTTCATCTCAAAAACAGGTGAATGGTGAAAAACAAAATTTCTGTCGCAAGAGAGAGCCCCATGCAAGACACTCCCCCTCGAAAATACAAATTTATACTTTTTTTCCGAAAACATGAAATCCTCCGTCCCCCTTTTCCGCACACAGAGAATAACGCAAAAGGGAATTGAATGTGAGCAGAAAAGGGAGGGAAATAAAAAAATATGCCTATCTTTGCGGCTCCGTAAATAGAGAACAGCAATGAACATTCTGAAAAGCATCGACTTCAATCCCAAACTCGTCTCGTCGCTGAGACACTACTCAAAAGAGAAATTCGCCAAAGACCTCATGGCCGGCATCATAGTGGGCATCGTGGCCCTGCCGCTGGCCATAGCATTCGGCATCGCCTCGGGAGTGAGTCCCGACAAGGGTATAGTGACAGCCATCGTGGGCGGTTTTCTGGTGTCGCTGCTGGGCGGTTGCAATGTGCAGATAGGCGGCCCGACGGGTGCATTCATAGTGATAGTGTACGGCATCATCGCCAAATTCGACCTCGAAGGGCTGGCGGTGGCCACCCTGCTGGCGGGTGTGATGATGTTCCTGCTCGGATTCTTCAAGCTGGGCACCATGATTAAGTTCATCCCCTACCCCATCGTGGTGGGCTTCACGGGCGGTATAGCGGTGACCATCTTCACCACACAGATTAAAGACCTGCTGGGACTGAGCATAGAGAGCGTGCCGGCCGACTTCCTCTCGAAGTGGGCGGTCTATTTCCAGAACATATCCACCATAAATTGGTGGGCCTTAGCAACGGGCATAGTGAGCATACTCATCATCATCTATGCACAGCGCATCAAGCCGTTGAAGAAAATCCCGGGCTCGTTGGCAGCCATATTGGTGGTGACGGTGGCATGCTATCTGCTGCGCCGTTTTGCCGGCATAGACAGCATAGAGACCATCGGCGACCGCTTCAACATAGGCGGCCCCTCGCTGCCCGCCCCCAAAGGTTTCAAGTTCAACATGGAGACCATCAACATGCTGATTCCCTCGGCCTTCACCATAGCCATTCTGGGTTCGATAGAGTCGTTGCTCTCGGCCACAGTGGCCGACGGTGTGACGGGCGACCGCCACAACTCCAACACCGAGCTCATGGCACAGGGCGTGGCCAACATGGTGGTGCCTCTCTTCGGCGGCATTCCGGTGACGGGAGCCATAGCACGCACCATGACCAACATAAACAACGGAGGACGCAGCCCCATAGCCGGCATAATACACGCAGTGGTGTTGCTGCTGATACTCCTCTTCCTCACACCGCTCACCAAACACATCCCGATGGCCTGTCTGGCGGGAGTGCTGATTGTGGTGTCGTACAACATGAGCGAGTGGCGCACCATACGCTCGATGATGTCCAACCCCAAAGCCGACGTGGCGGTGTTGGTGACCACGCTGGTGCTGACCGTCATATTCGACCTCACGATAGCCATAGAGGTGGGTCTGGTGCTGGCAGTGCTGCTCTTCATGCGACGCATCATGGCCACCACCAACATATCGGTGATTCACGACCAGTTGGAGGTGCACAACGACGGCGAGAGCAAAGATGAGATACTCGACATTCCCGAGGGAGTGGAGGTGTATGAAATAGAGGGTCCGTTCTTCTTCGGCGTGGCCAACAAGTTCGACGAGATAATGCGCGCCGTAGGCAAGGACACGAAGATAAGGGTGGCACGAATGCGCAAGGTGTCGTTCATCGACTCGACCGGCCTGCACAACTTGGAGATATTCATCAAGTCGTCGCACAAGAACGGTTGCACCGTAATTCTTTCGGGTGTGAATCCGTTGGTACGCCGCACATTGGAAAAGGCCAAGATACATCTGATGGTGGGTCCCGAGAATGTATGCGACAACATCCATCTCGCCCTCCAACGTGCAGCGCAGGTGGCAGAATACCAACGCGCCTCCACCAGCCGCAACCCCGTCGCAAACCGACAGGAACAAGCAGAGAACATCGAAGATTAGGGCGAGAGTAATAGGATATATCATAGGGATATCCGGTGTCGGAGAGCAGCTCTTGAAAAACGGAGAGGCCGTAGAAGACAATAATCGAGGGCGGAGAGGCGTTACATGTTTTCGACGAGGGGCATAATCGAGTTGCATCGATAACCGACCTGAACGGGATGCGCAACAGATTAAGGGGCCGGAGCCGATACGGGGCATAATCGAGCCGCATCGACAACCGACCGAAACAACGGACAGCAACAAAATAACGACGAACAAAAATGGGAACGACGTGGTTGATAATATTGGTTGCCATAGGCGTGGTGGGATTCTTCACGCTGGGCATGTCACTGACGCTCATCTTCAAAGGGCACAACATCGACTCGGAGATAAGCACCAACAAAGAGATGCAGAAGCGCGGGATAAAGTGCGCCATACAGCAGCAGCGCGAGATTGACGCCGAGCTGAGGGCCAAGAACGGAATCCCCGAGCCATGCGACGACTCCGAGGACTGCACCGGCAATTGCGGCAGCTGCTCGCAATTCAGACAGTGACCTCATGCGCAAACCGCAAGCACGCAACCCCCGAACAAGATTGTCATTGC
>JAZODY010000184.1:0-6064 GCA_045597245.1 Tidjanibacter sp. | reverse complement strand
AATCGTAACGCGAATTGCCGCTCTCGTCGCGGTTCTTGATAATCTTGCCCTTCACGATTGATTTGGGGATATAGATTGTGTCGGGGTCAAGCTGACCGGTGAAAATCTCATACGGACGGTCGTTATACTTACCCACAAAGGCAATCCACTCCTCCTTGCCGTTCTTGAAACGCACGATGTCGGCATCCAACGACTTGGGACGCTCGATGGGCGGTTTATACTCGCCGGCCGACGCACTCTTCTTCGTATCGACCAGCACACCCGAACGCGAACCGTCGCGATAGACCGTAATTCCCTTGCAACCACACTCCCATGCGGCCAGATAGACTTTGGCTACCACCTCTTCCGAGATGTTGTTGGGCAGATTCACCGTAACGGAAATAGAGTGGTCCACCCACTTCTGAATGGCACCCTGCATCTTCACTTTGGCCACCCAATCGATGTCGTTGGCCGTTGCCTTATTGTAGGGCGACTGAGCCACCAATTCATCGAGCTCTCGCTCCGAGAGGTTGCCCAGACGGCTCAAATCGAAGCCCGTAACCTCCAACCACTTCACAAACTTGTGGTGGTATACATAGTACTCCTCGAAGCAATCGCCCACATCGTCTCTGTAAGAAATCTTCACATTCTGGTCCGACGGATTCACCTTGCGTCTGCGCTTATAAACCGGTCTGAACACAGGCTCGATGCCCGAAGTGGTCTGCGACATGAGCGACGTGGTGCCCGTAGGAGCGATTGTGAGCATTGCCACATTGCGACGGCCATACTGCACCATATCTTCATAGAGCTGCGGGTCGGCCTCTCTGATGCGCTCAATCATTGGGTTGCCCTGCTCTTTGAGCGGGTCGTACATGGGGAACGCACCGCGCTCGCGAGCCATCACCACCGAAGTGCGATAGGCCTGCAAAGCCAACGTCTTCTGCACCTCAACGGCAAAATCTATCGCCTCATCCGTACCATAGGTCAGACCCAGAGCGGCCAGCATATCGCCCTCGGCCGTAATGCCCAGACCCGTACGGCGACCTTTGACGGCTTTCTCCCTGATTTTCTCCCAGAGCGACATCTCCACCCTGCGGATATCCAACTCCTCGGGGTCGAGGCTGATTTTCTTATGAATGGCCTCCACCTTTTCGAGCTCCAAATCGATGATGTCGTCCATCATTCTCATTGCATAACCCACATGGAGTTTGAATTTTTCGAAGTTGAAACGGGCCTGCGGCGTGAACGGGTCGTCCACATAGCTGTAAAGATTCAGCGCCAACAGACGGCAGCTGTCGTAGGGACAGAGCGGAATCTCGCCACAAGGGTTGGTCGATACCGTACGGAAACCCTCGTCGGCATAACAATCCGGAATCGACTCCCTGATTACCGTATCCCAGAACAGACATCCCGGCTCGGCACTCTTCCAAGCGTTATGAATAATCTTGTCCCACAGAGCTTTGGCATCCACCTCCTGCTCATACATGGGTTTATCCGAATCGATGGGGAACTGCTGGTGGTACTTCTCGCCACTGACCACACAGCGCATAAATTCGTCGTCAATCTTGATTGACACGTTGGCACCCGTCACCTTGCCCTGCACCGTCTTGGCATCGATGAAACGCTCCGCATCGGGGTGTTTGATGGAGAGCGACAGCATCAGCGCACCGCGGCGACCGTCCTGAGCCACCTCACGCGTGGAGTTGGAGTATCTCTCCATGAAGGGAACTATACCGGTGGAGGTCAGTGCGCTGTTGAGCACCGGACTTCCCGTAGGACGCAGATGCGACAAGTCGTGACCCACACCGCCGCGGCGTTTCATCAGCTGCACCTGCTCCTCGTCTATTCTCACGATACCACCATAAGAGTCGGCCGGTTTCTTGTGGCCGATTACGAAACAGTTTGACAATGAGGCAATCTGGAAATTGTTGCCTATACCCGTCATGGGACCGCCCTGCGGAATGACATACTTAAACTCTTTGAGCAGGTCGAACACCTCGTCGCTGCTCATGGGATTGGGGTAGTTAGACTCGATGCGCGCAATCTCGTCTGCAATGCGGCGATGCATCTGGTCGGGGGTCATTTCATAGATTTTGTTGAACGAATCTTTCAGTGCATACTTGTTCACCCACACCATTGCGGCCAAGTCGTCACCCTTGAAATACTCTTTCGTGGCGGCGAGCACATCTTCATACTTAAACTCCTGCGGAGTGGCGGCGGATAACTGTTCCTCTTTCATTTTCGGATAATAGCTTTATGGTATATATCATTGATTTTCAAAAGAAATTCGTTTCGGCAAAAACCTTCCCGAAACGAATACAATGTTAATGCTATTTTCCGAAATTGATACTCCCTTTATGTCACGTGTTATTAACAACTTTTCAACAATTTTCGGCAAATCTTTCTTTCCTCTTTATTTTGTTAGAGTTACGCTCACTCTCTCCACCTTGCCTCCAATCGGGGGTGCCAACTTGGCCACCTTCACCCTGCACTCGGTCACCTGCACAAACTCCTCTCTCACCGCCTCGGCTATGCGCCATGCCACATGTTCTATAATGTCGGAAGGCACTGCCATTTCGCGCCTTACAATCTCATACACAGCCACATAATTAACACTCCCCCTCAGATTGTCACACTGCGCCGCATCGCCCACCTCGGCATCCAACGAAAGGTCTACCCTGAATCTGTTGCCCACCACCTTCTCCAAATCGTAACAACCGTGGTTGGCTCTGAACTCCATGTTCTCCAAGTCTATCGTAATCTTCATTTTTGTCGGTCTGTTTTCGGTTTTTGTCCTTATCTCTTCTCTCGGTCGTGGCGGTCCCGCCTATTTATATTTATATCCGCTCAGCACTCACGCCCAACAAATCGCCCCTGCCAATGCGTTCCGCACTCTCGCCAATCTCTCTCCACACCTCCTCGTCAAGCGTCGTTCCCTCAACCTCTATCACCTTTCCGGCCACTACCGCACCCAGCACTCCGCACTTGTCGAGCGACCATCCTCTGCAAAGGCCCGCCAGAAAGCCGGCCGCAAAGAAATCGCCGGCACCTGTGGTATCCACACGTCTGGCACTCTCCACAACACCCACCTTCACACACTCTTCGCCCCGTCTTATCAAGGCTCCTCGGCCACCCACCTTCACCACTGCCAACTCACATATATCGCCCGCAAACTCCAACGCCTCCTCGGCCGTCATGCCGCCGCCGAAGGCCGCCGCCTCCTCCTCGTTGGCAAAAACCATATCGACCCCGTCGCGCACCAGTCCCAAGAGGAACTCCCTGTTCTCCTCCACCACATTGAAACTCGCCAAATCTATCGCCACCTTCAAGCCGCATTCGCGGGCCACCTCCACCGTACGACTCACCGCCTCGTGGTTTTGCACCTGATAGCCCTCCACATAGAGCAGGTCGAAACCATCGAACATCTCGGCCTTCACATCCTCGGCCGAAAACTCCAACGCCGCTCCCAGACATGTGGCCATAGTGCGCTCTCCGTCGGCCGACACCATAGAAAGACAGTGGCCCGACTCGTTCACACCCCGCAGGATGACGGGCCGTGCACCGAGGTCGCCGAGAGCCTTCTCGAAGAAATCACCCGTATCATCGCACCCCACCTTGCCGATAAGTCCCGTCGTCACACCCAGATGTGCCAGAGCACGAATGGTGTTGGCCGCCGACCCGCCCACCGACATGGTACGATGCCGCCCCTTCAAACACTCCAATATCTCTCTTTGTTTGTCGTTATCCACCAACGACATGCTGCCTCTGACAAGACCGAAGTCGCCGAGCACATCGTCGTTTCCGAGGGCAATAACCATGTCGGTCAAAGCATTGCCCACTCCCATAATCTTCTTCATTTTTCTATTCAATTTACTCTTTCGTAATTCCCGACCACATTGTCAAATCCGGCAACTCTCCTTTGCAGACTCCTCATACTCAGGCCGCACCCGCATCACAACCCATGCTTCTGCCACACCAGCGCCGCCGCTCCCAATATGGCCGCATTGCCTCCGTCCACCTCCGAGGGGAGAATCTTCACCTTGTTTCTGAAATTGAGACTCAGGTAGTGCTCCATGTATCTCTTGGCAGGCTCGATGATGAATCGACCTGCCGCCGCAAGTCCGCCAAACAGGAATATCGCCTCGGGCGAAGTAACGGCCACCGCCATCGACAAACCGTAGCCCAACCAATGACCCGTTATCTCAAAGGCCTCCGATGCCACGGCATCGCCCCTGAGGGCCGCCTCATAAATCGTACGTGCCTCCAAACTCTCCGGCGCAACATCTCGGAGCGACGACTCGCGCGAAGGGTCGGCCAGCAACTCCAACACGGTGTTGCGTATGCCCGTCGCCGAGGCGTAGCGTTCCAGACAACCACGGTTACCGCAGGTGCAGATGCGGCCCTCGCGCTCCACGACCACATGCCCCAGCTCGCCAGCCTCGCCATCGTGACCGTAAATAACCTCGCCGCCCGCCACGAAACCGCTGCCCAATCCTGTGCCGAGCGTCACCACCAGAAAATCCTTCATTCCGCGCGCACCGCCGAAACACATCTCGCCTATGGCGGCCGTATTGGCATCGTTTGTGGCCCTCACCTCCACCTCGGGAAAGTTGCGGCCCACCATCTCGGTCAGCGGAATCACATCCATGCGACGGTCGGTGGCACGACTCTTCCAGAAGAGATTGGCAGGATTGACGATGCAGCCCGTATGATAGACCATGTTGGGCGCACCGATTCCGATTCCCACCATCTCACACTCCTCAATCGAATCGGTCAGTTCCCTGATGGTTATACATATCTTCTCAACATAGTCCTCTATATATTCATGTTCGCGCGTCTTGAAACTGCGCGAGGCGGGACAGAGCCCTTCTCGGTCTACAATACCCACCACGGTGTTGGTTCCACCTATATCTATTCCTATCGCAAATCTCTTCATGCTGCCATGCCGGTTTGTATGTGTTGTCAAAATTAATGTTTTTTTTATGCACTGCAAAAATATGAACTTTTTGAGGTATATTTGCGAAAAGTATAATGAAGAGAACTCTATGTACAGTTTTTCGGAAATCAGCAAAGAGCTGAACAAATACATCGACACGCTCGACCTCTCGGGAGAACCCCAGAGCCTCTACGAGCCCATCAAGTATGCACTCGAAGCGGGCGGCAAACGTCTGCGCCCTATGCTCACCATTCTGGCCTGCAACATCTTCTCCGAGAATCCCTACTCGGCGTTGCCCGCTGCGGCAGCCATAGAGGTGTTCCACAACTTCACCCTGCTGCACGACGACATTATGGACAATGCGGCCGTAAGACGCGGCAAGCCCTCGGTGTTCAACAAGTGGGGGCAGAACTCGGCCATCCTCTCGGGCGACGCCATGGTGATATGCGCCTATAAGTTGCTCTATCAGACCCCCACGGAGTATCTGGCTTCGGTGCTGAGTTGTTTCAACTACATGGCGTTGGCGGTGTGTGAAGGACAGCAGTTCGACATGGAGTTCGAGTCGCGCGACGATGTGACACTCGACGAGTATATCACCATGATAGACAAAAAGACGGCCGCTCTGGTGGTGGGCGCCACACTCATAGGCGCCATAACGGGCGGAGCCGAGAAACACAACTGCCAGAAACTGCTCACTTTTGCCACCGAGTTCGGTTTGGCATTCCAGATTCAGGACGACCTGCTCGATGCCTACGGCACCGAGGAGCAGTTGGGCAAACGCATCGGCGGCGACATTGTGGAGAACAAAAAGACATTCCTTACCATAACCGCACTCCAAATGGCCGACCGCACAAAGAAGAGAGAGATTCTCGAACTGCTATCCGACAAAGAGATGGGGCGTGCCGAGAAGATATCGCGCATGATAGCCATCTACGACGAGCTGGGAGTGAAGGAGCATACGGAACGAGAGATTAACATCCGTTTCGACAAAGCTCTGGCCGCACTCGACTCGATAGATGTGGCGGCCGAGAGATTGGAGCCGATGAAGGAGATTGCACGCAGCCTGCTCAATCGCAAAAGATAAAAAACGGCGACGGAGGGAGATATGAAAGTCAAGAGAAGCGACATAGAGATAATGGCTCCGGTAGG
>JAZODY010000183.1:0-2559 GCA_045597245.1 Tidjanibacter sp. | reverse complement strand
CGTCTCGGCATCCTCCTTGAAATAGAGATAAATCTCCTCTGCCTTGTCATCATCTATGTTCTGGTTGATATAGTAATCGATATTGAGCCTCGTTCCCGAGTTCACAATGGCCTCTATCTCATTAAGCAATTCGTCGAAATCAAGATTTTTGGCATGCATGATATCCTCAAAATCCATCTTGCGGTCGATGCTCTGGATGATGAAAATCTTATTTCCGCTCTTGTTGCCAACACTTTTGACCACCATATCCTGCGGACGAACAATCTCCTTCTCTTCCACATATGCTTTGATTAAGGAGACAAACTCCTCTCCGAATCTTCGAGCCTTACCGACACCGACTCCGCTGATATTCTGCAACTCATCAATCGTAATGGGATATTGAACCGACATATCCTCCAAAGAGGGGTCTTGGAAGATAACGAACGGCGGAAGGTTGTTCTTTTTGGCCACCTTCTTTCTTAGGTCCTTCAACATTGCAAACAACTCCTCGTCGGCAGTTCCGCCTCCCGAAGGTATTGCCGCCTCCTCACTCTCGTCGTCGTCATAATTGTGGTCGAGCGAGATTGACACCGGAGTCGGTTTAGCAATATATGCACGACCGGCATCATTCACCGACAAAAGACCGTAGTTCTCTATGTTTTTATCTATCAGCCCCATGATTATCGCCAATCTTATGACGGCTCCCCAGAACTTATCGTTATGTTCTTCACCCACACCGAAATACTCGTTCTTGTTGTGTCCATAAGATTTCACGATGGCATTATTATGCCCAAGCAACACATTTATCAAATGGTCCATCTTAAACTTCGGCCCTATCGATTCCAAAGCTTTCAGAGCCACAACCATCTCCTTCTGGGCTGCTATCTGAGGTTTGGGATTCACACAATTATCACACGCGCCGCAATTGCTCTCGCCATACTCCTCGCCGAAATAGTGCAACAACGTCTTACGTCTGCACATCGAACTCTCCGCATACGACACCGTTTCCAACAGCAACAATTTTCCGATTTCCTGCTCGGCCACCGGTTTCCCCTGCATGAATTTTTCGAGCTTCTGAATATCCTTGTAGCTGTAAAAAGTAAGGCAACATCCTTCGCCTCCGTCACGACCGGCACGTCCCGTCTCCTGATAATAGCCTTCCAAACTCTTGGGTATATCATAATGAATCACAAACCGAACATCCGGCTTATCGATACCCATACCGAATGCAATGGTTGCCACAATGACATCCACCTCTTCCATCAGGAACGCATCCTGATTATGCGCTCTGTTCACAGCATTCATGCCGGCATGATACGGCAAAGCCTTTATTCCGTTGGCCACCAACAATTCGGCCAACTCCTCCACCTTTTTACGGCTCAGGCAATATATTATACCCGACTTTCCTTCGTGCTGCTTTATATATTTTATAATATCCTTATTGACATTGTTCTTGGGCCTTATTTCATAAAACAGATTGGGCCTATTAAATGACGACTTGAACACCGTGGCATCTGTCATACCGAGATTCTTCTGTATGTCCACCTGCACTTTGGGGGTGGCCGTTGCCGTCAAGGCTATTATGGGTGCTTTGTCGATATCGTTTATTATAGGCCTTATCCTGCGATACTCCGGGCGGAAATCGTGTCCCCACTCAGAGATACAATGAGCCTCGTCTATGGCATAAAACGAAATTTTAATCTTGCGCAAAAAAGACACATTATCCTCCTTTGTGAGCGATTCGGGCGCAAAATAGAGAAGTTTGGTCTTTCCTGCCAGCACATCCTCTTTCACCTGATTGATTTCCGTCTTATTCAACGACGAGTTGAGAAAATGAGCCACACCGTTCTCGGCACTGAACGTGCGCATGGTGTCCACCTGATTCTTCATCAATGCAATAAGCGGTGATATTACTATCGCGACCCCTTCCATCAACAATGCAGGAAGCTGGTAGCACAAGCTTTTCCCTCCGCCGGTAGGCATCAGTACGAATGTATCTTTCCCCGCCATCACATTGCGGATAACCTGCTCCTGATTCCCTTTAAAAGAACTGAAACCAAAGTATTCTTTCAACTTTTCAGTGAGCAGCGAACTTAAATTCTGGTCATTCATATCTATCGGCATGTTCACTATTTAATAATACTCTATGGTAAAGATATAAACTTTTTTGAATTTTAACTATATTTGTGTGAAATTTTACAGGCAAAAAATGAGATTATACACTTCTTCACTGGTTAAAAGATACAAATCGCGCGTGGTGGTAAATCAGGCTTCCATAGACGTGAAACAAGGTGAAATCGTGGGACTTCTCGGCCCCAACGGCGCCGGAAAGACCACCACTTTCTACATGATTGTGGGCCTCATAAAACCCAACGACGGAAAAATATTTCTTGAAGACGACAACGGAGTCGTCACCGACATCACCAAAATGCCTGTTTATAAACGCGCCCAGATGGGTGTGGGTTATCTGGCACAGGAGGCATCGGTATTCCGTCGTCTGAGCGTGGAAGACAACATAAAGGCCGTACTTGAAATGACAGACTACTCAAAAGAGTATCAACGAGAAAGAGTGGAAACGCT
>JAZODY010000182.1:0-7581 GCA_045597245.1 Tidjanibacter sp. | reverse complement strand
GTATCGAGGCCTTCCTGCTCGGTTCGCAGATTGACGTTAAACCCATCCGCGACTACGACATGTATGTTGATAAGACCATGGAGTTCAAGGTTGTTAAAATCAATCAGGAGTTCCGCAATGTTGTTGTTTCTCACAAGGCACTCATCGAGGCCGAGTTGGAGCAGCAGAAGAAGGAGATTATGTCGAAGTTGGAGAAAGGTCAGATTCTGGAAGGTACCGTCAAGAATATCACCTCTTACGGCGTATTCATCGACCTCGGTGGCGTAGACGGTCTGATTCACATCACCGACCTGAGCTGGGGCCGTGTAAATCATCCCGAGGAGATTGTTTCGTTGGACCAGAAGCTCAACGTTGTTATCCTCGATTTCGACGATACCAAGAAACGTATCGCTTTGGGTCTGAAACAGCTGACTGCTCATCCGTGGGATGCTCTGGATGCTGAGTTGAAAGTGGGTGACAAGGTGAAAGGTAAAGTGGTTATGATGTATGACTACGGTGCATTCATCGAGATTGCACCGGGTGTAGAGGGTCTGATTCACGTATCGGAGATGTCGTGGAACCAGCACTTGCGCAGCGCTCAGGAGTTCATGAAGATTGGCGACGAGGTTGAGGCCATCATCTTGACTCTCGACCGTGAGGAGAGAAAGATGTCGTTGGGTATCAAACAGTTTACCGCAGACCCGTGGGAGGGTATCGACGAGAAATATCCCATCGGTTCGAAACATACCGCAAAGGTGCGTAACTTTACCAACTTCGGTATCTTTGTTGAGATTTCGGAGGGTATCGACGGTTTGATTCACATCTCGGATTTGAGCTGGACCAAGAAGATTAAACATCCTTCGGAGCTGACCCAGATTGGTGCCGACATCGATGTTATCGTATTGGGCATCGATAAGGAGAATCGTCGTTTGAGCTTGGGCCACAAACAGTTGGAGGAGAATCCCTGGAACGATTTCGAGGCTCAGTACACCGTTGATTCCGTACACGAGGGTAAGATTATCGAGATAGGCGAGAAGGGCGCAGTTGTTGAGCTCGGTGAGAACATCGAGGGCTTCGCTCCGCTGAAACAGATTGTTAAAGAGGATGGCACCAGCGCTAAGGTTGGTGAGACCTTGCAGTTCAAGGTTGTTGAGTTCTCGAAGGTTACCAAGCACATCAACCTCTCGCACACCAGAATTTGGGAAGATGTGAAGAGAGCCGAGGAGAGAGCAGAGAAAGCCGAGAAGAGAGCTGCCGCCGATGCAACCAAATCTTCGGTGAAGAAAATCAACGCCTCCATCGAGAAGACCACTCTGGGTGATGTGACCGGTTTGGCCGATTTGAAAGCCAAGATGGAAGAGGCTGCTGCAAAGGAGGAGTAAGCAGTTGAATGATATTTAGTCGGGATGATTCCTAACGGAGTGTTTCCCGAATTCATAGTGGTAATTGATGATTGCGGCTCTGCCCCGACGGGTGGGGCCGCAACGTCACATAAGAGAGCGATGTTATAGGAACTCGAAAGAGATGTAATTCAATGTCACATAATAACGACGTTTCAAGGTCCCGACAGACGGGGATTAGAACGTTTTAAAAGAGGGTGAATTTATGACATTCAAAGTTACCATATTGGGAAACGGTTCGGCTAAGCCGACTATCAACAGACACCATTCTGCTCATGTACTCAATATACATGAGCAGTTTTATTTGGTGGATTGTGGCGAGGGAACCCAGCGAAGATTGATTGAAAACGGAGTCAGTTCACTGAGAATCAATGCTATCTTTGTCTCTCATCTTCATGGCGACCATGTCTTCGGCCTTATTCCGCTGTTGTCGTCGATGTGTCTTAACGGTCGAACCACCGCGCTGAACATCTATGCTCCGGAGCCATTCGGAGAGATATTGGATTTTCACATAAGACATTTCGATATCAAGGCGGATTTTTCGCTCAATTACATTCCGGTCGATACGCGCGAGAACAAGATGGTTTATGAGAATAAGGTGATGGAGGTCTGGACCATTCCTTTGCGTCATCGTGTGCCATGTTGTGGTTATCTGTTCAGAGAGAAAGAGCCTGCGCTCAATGTACGTAAGAATGTCATTGCCCGATACGGGCTTGGTATAGAGCAGATTGTAAGGGCTAAGGCCGGTGAGGATGTGGCTTTGGAGGATGGCAGGACACTGCGGAACGATGAGATAACCTATCGCCCCTATGCCCCTCGAAGTTATGCATATTGCAGTGATACACAGATGTCCGGCAAAGTGGCCAAACTTGTGAGTGGGGTGGACCTGCTCTATCATGAGGCTACGTTTATGGATGCCGAGCGGGCGTTGGCCAAGAAGATGGGACATGCCACCACAGTGCAGGCGGCCAATACGGCGGTGAAGAGCGGTGCGGGCCGATTGCTGATAGGGCATTTCTCTTCGCGTTACAAGAGTGATGATGTATTGTTGGCCGAGGCGCGCAATGTTTTTCCCAATACCGATTTGGCATGCGAGAATGTCACGTTCGAGATACCTGTCGTTAAAGTGTCGTTGTAACCGCCTGACGGATTGCGGTTGTTCTGCATCAAAACAGATGGGCGGAACGAGAATATTCCGAGATTAGGTATGATGGGCTTGTGACTGACTGATGCTTCTGAAAAGCAGCGTGAGATATTATTTTCTCTCAAAACTTAAAATCACTGACTTTTTCATGTGGTCGGAGCATTTTTTAGATGTCCGTAAAGCAAAGGGTTTACCAGTCGATGGGGGTTTTGCCAACGCTTTCGAGATAGGCATTAGCCTGTGAGAAGTGGCGACACCCGAAAAAACCTCTGTATACCGAGAGGGGTGACGGATGAGCGCTTTTCAGTATGCAGTTCTGTGTGGGATTCACGATGGCACCTTTCTTTTGAGCATAGTTGCCCCAGAGCATATAGACCACATTGCTCTTGTGCTCGGCGATGATTCTCACCACACCATCCGTAAATTGTTCCCAACCTTTTCCTGAGTGTGAGGCGGCAGCATGTGCTCTGACCGTAAGTACCGAGTTGAGCAGCAGAACACCCTGTTCGGCCCAGCGGTCGAGATTACCACTTGCAGGGATGGGCTTTCCGAGGTCGTTGTTTATCTCGGCAAATATGTTTTGCAACGAAGGGGGAAAACGCACACCGTCGTTCACAGAGAAACAGAGACCGTTGGCCTGCCCCTCTTCATGATAGGGGTCTTGCCCGATGATGACCACTTTGAGAGAGTCGAGCGGACATTTGTCGAATGCGCGGAAAATGTTTGCGGCGCGAGGATAGATGCGCGTTTGGGCGTACTCATTCTTTACGAATCCCACGAGTTGTTCAAAATATGGTTTGTCGAACTCGCTCTGCAATAATGTCTTCCAGTCTTCTGCTATCTTTACGTTCATCTCTCGGTCTTTCGTCTTGGTCAGTTTCTCTTAGTGGTTTTTTGTTTTCTGCATTTGCGTATAATCGTCGTCGCACTCAATAAATAAGCCCATCTCATCCTCCCGACCAACTCTCAATGGAGAATCTCAGAGAACAGCCTGTCTTTTAATAAACACATCGTAAAAGCATGGTCAGGCAAGGATGTCAGCAATAACTTTGCACAGGTCGGAGAGGTAGAGAGAATTGGCTGCATCGCTCTTGGCATTGTCGGGGTCGGGATGCACCTCAAAGAAATATCCGTTTGCTCCGAACGCTTTGGCAGCCAGAGCCATCGAGGGAACATACTCTCTGTTGCCGCCCGTAACTCCGTTGGCGTTGCTGGGACGTTGAACGGAGTGGGTGCAGTCCATTATGACACGTTCGCACATCTGACACATTTCGGCAATGTTGCGGAAATCCACGATGAGATTGTTGTAACCGAACATGTTCCCCCTCTCAGTGAGCCAGACCTCTTTACCTCCGCTTTCGAGAACCTTCTGGGCAGGGTACTTCATGTCGGGGGCTGACATGAACTGAGCCTTCTTTATGTTTACGGTTTTGCCGGTCTTGGCCGCAGCCACGAGCAGGTCGGTCTGGCGACTAAGGAACGCGGGAATCTGTACAACATCAACCACTTCGCCCACCGGTGCGGCCTGATATGATTCGTGAATGTCGGTAAGCAGCGGAAGACCGTATTTGCTCTTTATGTCTCCCAACATTTGCAGTCCCTTCTCCAACCCGGGGCCACGATATGAGTTGAGCGATGTGCGGTTGGCTTTGTCGAACGATGCTTTGAAATATATCTCCAAATCGAATCTCTTCTTCAATTCAACCAATTCGGCTGCCACTGTTTCGAGTACATCCATGCTCTCTATCACGCACGGACCTGCTATGAATAACGGTTTCAATTTCATCTGTTATCTCTGTTTTTCTGTTCTTGTTTCTCTGTTCGGTCGGCCTCCTGTCGCCTGCCTCTGTCGCTATGAGGATTGGTCGGCGGAGGTGTTATGGGACGGACTGGCGGATAACGAGCATATAATGTGCCGCTCATACTCTGTGAAGGTCAGCTCAGGCAGCCTCTTGCCTTGCGTCTCGGCCCTCAATGTACCCATATTCCAATCTATCTCTCTTATGTTCACGTTGTTTCTCAGGTCGGCAACACGCCCGCCCAGAAACTTGTATATCGCCTCTTTGGCACACCACGCAACAGCCTCAAAACGTCCCGTTTCACCCGACTCCACATCCTGCGGGGAGAGGTAGCGCCCTCTTATGCGCCCGAAATCGCGATTCAGCAACTCCATGTCCATACCGCATATTTCGCGCGAGAACATTACCGCCACATGCGTGGGGCTGTGTGACACACTCACATGCCACTGTTCTCCGTTGCAGCATCGTATGGTGGGGCACCCCTCGGGAGTATATGCTATCTCGGTATCGCCACCCAGCTCCTCGCGTACCATGTAGCGCCATGTGCTCCACTCGTCGCGTCGCTTGCGTGAACCTATTTTTTCAAGTTGTCGGCACTCCTGCTCGGTCAGCAGCATCAGATTGCTTTCGGATTTCCGTACGGTATCAATCACGATGTAACTACTGTTTTTAAGCCTTATTTTCATGCCTTTTTTCTCTCTCCTTATGTTCTCGTTCTCTCTTCTTGTGCTTGCTATTGATGTTTGGGCTGCGGCTCCCGTTCCACCTTCACTTTATCTACTCTGCGGCCATCCACCTTCTGCACCGTGAAACGCACCCCATGCGCACGTATCGTATCGTTCTGCCTCAGAAACTCCTTCTTTGCCTCCAACATAAGACCCGCTATTGTTTCGGCTTCGCCCTTCACATCGTCGAATGTCCCATCGGGCATGTCGAGTACTCGCTCCAAGTCGAAGATGTTGGTCTTGCCGTCGAACAGCCAGACTCCCTCGCCCAACTTTTCATAGAAATCCTCGTCGGGCAGGTCGCTCTCGTCGGAAATCTCACCCACTATCTCCTCCAAAATGTCTTCCAACGATACAAGTCCGAGAGTGGAGCCATACTCATCCACCACGATGGCCATGTGTACTTTCGTGCCTTGAAACTCCTCCAACAGGTCGTTTATCTTCTTATGTTCAGGAATGAAATAGGCTTTGCGTAAATGGTTCCTCCACTCGAAATCATCTCCTTTGCCTATGTGGGGTATCATATCTTTTACGTAGAGCACACCCTCTATGTTGTCCATGCTCTCCCTGTATACGGGCAGGCGAGAGAAACCGGAGTTGATTATGGTCTGTTTCACCTCATCGTACCCGGCCTCTATGTTGATTGCCGTAATATCCATGCGGGGGTGCATGATGTCCTCCACCTCTGTATTGGCAAACGAGATGATGCCCGAGAGCAATCGTTTCTCCTCGTTTGTCTGGTCGTTGGTGAACTCCAAAGCATCGGAGAGTTCCTCCATCGAAATCTCTTTGTGGGGTTTGCGTTCCTGAATGCGCGACGAGTACTTCACCAAAATCAGAGTAAAGGGTTTCAGTATGGTTTTCATTGCTCTCAGCGGAAGTGCTGTCAATCGGGCCATGCGCTCGGCATTGTAGTTGGCAAACACTTTGGGGATAATCTCACCGAAAAGCAGCAACACGAAAGTCACCGCCACCGTCTTGATTCCGAACTCCCAACCCGTATTGCCTTGAAAATCCACAAGCGCATCTATGGTGTTGTTACACAGGATTACTATGCAGATGTTCACCAAATTGTTCAGCACCAATATCGTGGCCAACAGATACTCCTTGTTGGAGAGCAATTCCATGATGGCATTGTCGGCCCGACTCTGGCGGCTCTTTATGCTCTCAATCTGCGCCGGAGAGAGCGAGAACAACGATGTTTCCGAGCCCGATGTCAATGCCGATACTATCAACAACACTATTATGAGCAACAGATTTGCTAACATCTGCGGCTCGAACTGATTGAATGAGAGTATGCTGCCTGCTATTATCAAGTTTCCTGCGTTTGTCTGTGAACCAATCTTTTGTTGCCGATGTTAAGAGAAGAGGTTGCCGTTATCAACCGAGTTCTGTTCCTCCTGCTCCTGAGGCGACGAATCTCCTTTTATCTCCACTGCACGTGTCGCCGTACCGGTGTGGTCCCACAACTTCTTGTTCTGTGCCATGTATGCGGGTTGTTCCCATATCTTCTCAATATCCTCATATCGATTCTTCTCCGGAACCACCAAGACCTCTTTGGGGGGGACATCGGGACGTTTCTCGTCCACCATCTGATGACGTGTGGCCATCGTTATGGGGTCTACCGTTTCGAATCCTGTGGCCACAATAGTTACCTCAATCTCCTCCTCTGCCAACAGCGAGTTGCGACCTGCACCCCAAATGAGGTTTGCGGCATCGAAAAAGCTGCCGCTTCTGCCGCTCACACGCTTCTGTATTGTCTCCAAAATCTGTGTGGCCTCGCCGAATGTGAGGCTGTTGCCTCCGCCGTAAGATATGTTTATCAATATATCTTTCGCACCGCGAATATCCTGCTGGTTGAGCAACGGAGAGGTCAGAGCATCGTTCACCACCGTTTCAATCTTGTTGGGACCTGTCGCTCTTGCCGAGCCTGTCAAAGCCATGCCGCTGTTGCTCATTACTGCCTGCACATCGGCAAAATCGACATTCACCAGACCGTGACGCGTGATGAGTTCCGCAATACCTTTGGCCGCTGTGGCCAACACATCGTCGGCTTTGCCGAATGCCTCCTCAAAGGGCAATTGGCCGTATATCTTGGCTATGTTGTCGTTGTGAATCACCACCAGTGCATCCACATTCTCTTTCAACTTCTCCAAACCTTTGTAGGCCTGTTCCACTCTCTTCTTTCCCTCTGCCATGAAGGGCAGAGTGGTGATTCCCACCGTAAGAATCCCTCGCTCTTTTGCCGCCTTGGCGATTACGGGGGCAGCGCCGGTTCCCGTACCGCCACCCATTCCGGCAGTGATGAACACCATTTCGGTACCTTGCTCGTCGAAATGAAGCATTATGTCATTGAGGCTCTCCAATGCCGCCTCACGACCTATGTCGGGATTGTTGCCGGCACCAAGACCTGTGCCCAACTGTATCTGCAAATCGACAGGGCTCTTTCGAAGAGCCTGACTATCCGTATTGCATATCATGAACGTCACGCCCTCGATGCCTAAGTCGTGCATGTGGTTTACGGCATTGCCGCC
>JAZODY010000181.1:0-3517 GCA_045597245.1 Tidjanibacter sp. | reverse complement strand
CTCCGGATGGCGATTAAGCATCTCCAAAGCCACATATCCGCCCATCGAGTGGCCCAGCACAACGGCCCGTTCGACACCCAGCCCGTCCAAAACAGCCACCGCCGTATCGGCCAGAAACTCCATATCGTGCACCTCGCCCTTGACCTCCGAAATACCGTGTCCCGGAATATCCATGGCCACAACCCTCACATGCGGAGCCAGACGCCACGTGAACTCGTCGAACACATCGAGCGACTCCAAATAGCCATGCAGCAACATCACCACCGCATCACCCTTCTCGGTGTCGGCAACACGCAAGGCACATCCGTTGGCTACGACAAACTTCTCCATAAAAAAACCACTTTGCAATATCTATCTTTTCAACGAAATACCGATGACACAGGCCTCCTCGTCGCCCACATTCCACATGGAGTGCGGCACGTCGCCCTCGACCAGAAACGACTCGTTCTCCTCCAAAACACGCTCGCCCGTATCGAAGACAATCTTCACACATCCCCGAGTGACGATGAACAGATGGGAGTGTTTATGAGTATGAGCCTCGACGGGACCGCCGCCCGAGGGCAGAATATAGGCGATGGAACCGTCCACAATCTCGCCGCACAAGCCGAACAGTTTCTTGGCCTCAAAGCCCACATGGTCGGCCACAGGACCGAATCCCTCTCGCAAAGCCATGACTACTTCAACAGTTTTTTAAGATTCTCCACCTCGTCCATCTCCTCCCATGCGAAGAACTCCACCTCGCGCTCGACGGGCACATCGTTCTCATAGAAGGTCACCATCTCCTTATAGGGACGCTTGCCGAAATGGCCGTAGTAGGAGGTGGCCTCAAAGATGGGATTCTTCAAACCGAAACGTCTCACGATGGCCGCCGGACGCAGGTCGAACATCTTCTCCACCTCGCGCGCCAACTCGCCGTCGCTCAACGAGGTCTTGGAGGTGTGATAGGTGTCGATGAAGACACTCAGCGGGCGGGCGATGCCGATGGCATAGGAGAGCTGCACCAGCACCTTGTCGGCCAGCCCCGCACCCACCATGTTCTTGGCGATATGACGCGCCGCATAGGCAGCCGAACGGTCTACCTTCGACGAATCCTTACCCGAAAAAGCACCTCCGCCATGAGCACCATGACCGCCATAGGTATCGACGATTATCTTGCGACCCGTAAGGCCCGTATCGCCATGAGGACCGCCGATGACAAACTTGCCGGTGGGATTGACATGGAGAATATAGTCGTCGTCGATGAGGTCGGCCAACTTATCGTGGGCATTCTGCAAACGCACCTTCACGCGCGGAATCAATATATCATGCACATCCTTGCGAATCTGCTCCTGCATGGCGGCCTCGGCCTCGGCCTCGTTCATGGAGGCTGAGGGGAGAATAAACTCGTCGTGCTGGGTGGAGACCACAATGGTGTGCACCCTGAGGGGTTTTCCCTCGTCGTCGTACTCGATGG
This sequence comes from Tidjanibacter sp., assembly GCA_045597245.1. Lineage (GTDB taxonomy): Bacteria > Bacteroidota > Bacteroidia > Bacteroidales > Rikenellaceae > Tidjanibacter. The sequence goes on along the minus strand of JAZODY010000181.1, from coordinate 2,064 downwards.
TGACCTGACTCTTGGAGTCGGGACGCAGATAGGTCATCACCTCGCCCTGACGGCGGATGGCGGCCAACTCCTTCAAAATCACATGGGCCAGAATGATGGTGGCAGGCATCATCTCGCGCGTCTCGTTGCACGCATAGCCGAACATGATACCCTGATCGCCTGCTCCCTGCTCGTCGTCGGACTCGCGCACCACACCCCTGCGGATGTCGGCCGACTGCTCGTGAATGGCCGAAAGAACACCGCACGAAGAGGCATCGAACTGATACTCGCTCTTGGTGTATCCGATGTCGGCAATAACCCTGCGGACCGCCGCCTGAACATCAACATTGGCACTCGAACGCACCTCGCCGGCCACAACGACCAGACCCGTGGTGCACAACGTTTCACATGCCACCTTCGACTCGGAATCGCGACGCAGAAACTCATCGAGCACCGCATCCGAGATTCTGTCACTCACCTTGTCGGGATGTCCCTCAGACACCGATTCCGACGTAAACAAATAAGCCATCTCTTTTTCTCTCCTTTTTTATCGCCAACCGGTCGCACGACACATATAACACAAACTGCGACGACACGATTGGCCATCCTTTAAACAAAATTGATTACTGCACTTACAAGAAGGATTACGGGGTGCACAGCCGCAAGAAGACGGAACTGCATAAGAAAAAACCGAGTTTGCATCTTTAGCAATTTTTTTCTGAAAAGCCGTCCGCTCCCCCCTGTTCGGGACGAAGCGCGCGGATTTCGTGTGGTTTGCAAGCGGCACCAAATCCTTCCACGCCGCAAAGATATTACTTTATTCCGGTTTTTTACACAAAAAAAATCATAAAAGGTATTGACAGGCAAACTTTGTTGAACTATTTTTGTTCAAAAATTTAATTCTAATAATTCATTTATTGAACTTATATGACACGAAAACTCCTCATCAAAGCCCTGCGCGAGACGGCCGAGCATCTCGGCTACACCTTCCACACCGGCCACGAATCACAGATTGCGGCACGCGTGAAGACATTTCCCGCCGTATGGATGTCGCCGCTCCGCATAACGGGCGTACACGGCCATCGCGATTGCCGCGTGACCTACCGCGTGAAACTCCGCTTCCTCACCCTCGGCGGATTCAGACGCATAAGCGACGAAACGCTGTGGCAGATAGTGGAGAGCGACGCCCTCTCCCTCTACAACACCCTCGCCGAGACGGACGGAATCGAACATGTTGCCCACTTCAAAGCCACCCCCTCGGCACTCTTCTCCACCAAGAGCGGCGACATCTCCACCGAAGTGGAGTTCGACATCGACACCTTTCACTGCATCTGAAACCGACAAACAAAAGAACCCGACATCATGAACATCAAGATAACACAATCACCCGACAACTACTCCTCGGCCCTGCTGCCCGCACTCTACACCCTGACCGCCGAACCCGACGGCGAGCCGCTGGATGTGACGGTGGTGGCGGATGACGGCACCACGCTGGGCACAAAACGATTCCCCTCGTCCGACAGCGCCGAGATAAACATCTCCTGCTATCTGCGTCGCCGGCTCGACCCCCGCCCCATAACGGAGCGCGGCTGCGGATTCCGTCTGCCCGAAGGACGCACGGTGCGCTCGTTCATTCGCGCGAGGGAGGCCGAGTCGGAGCCGCGCCTCTTCACTGCCGCACTGCGCACCGTCGCCCCCTTCGAACTGCTCAACAAAACGGGCACCGAACGGGAGATATGGCGCGGCGGCATCGACGAGATAGCCCTCCTCGCAGAGCCATGCACCCTCTCGGCCGAGGTGTCGGTCGTAGGAGCGGGCAGAAGGGAGAGTGCGGGTCGTCACGAAACGACGGTGGTCTCGCCCCGCATGGCGGCATTCGTGACCGACCCCGACGAGATACTCTCCCGACTCACATGGGCCGACGAGGCGGAGCGGATTGAAGTGACGATAAAAACCGACGGGACACCCGCGACAAAGGTCACATACAGAGTGGTGAGCCGACCCTCGGAGGGCATGCTGCTCTGCTGGCTCAACACGCTGGGAGCCTACGACCGCATAAGTCGGAGGCCAAGCGGTCTTAGGAAG
>JAZODY010000180.1:0-2315 GCA_045597245.1 Tidjanibacter sp. | reverse complement strand
GGCGGTGGCCGGTTCGGCCGTTGGTTTGGGAAATATATGGCGTTTCCCCTATGTGGCAGGCCAGAATGGCGGAGCGGTGTTTATTTTAGTCTATCTGCTTATATGTCTGCTTATAGCCATTCCGGTGATGATATCTGAGTTTGCGATAGGACGTAAGGGCCGAAAGAATGTGACGGGGTCGCTCAAAGCGGTGACAAACCAAAAGGGGTGGCTTAGTGTCGGTTATCTGGGAATAGTGGCCGCAGTGATGATATTGTCGTTCTATTCGGTTATAGCCGGATGGACTCTCGAATTTATAAAAGACTCGGTGTTGAATGTCTTTTCCGGCATGGATGCAAGTGCGGTGGAGGCCCGATTCAATGGTTTTGTCAATAGCAACGAGCCTATATTATGGACCCTGCTGTTCTTGTTGCTTACCTGCATTATTGTGGCTTTTGGTGTCGAAAAAGGTATCGAGCGATGCAGTAAATTCATGATGCCCATGCTGGTGGTTATGTTGTTTGGTCTGGCAATTCATTCGCTCTTTCTGCCCGGATTCGGGGAGGCTTTCAGATTCCTTTTCAAACCCGATTTGAGTAAGGTCACATGGGATGTCGTCTTGCAGGCTTTGGGCCAATCATTCTTCTCAATGAGTGTGGGAATGGGTACGATGATAACATACGGCTCGTATATTAAAAACAACGAGAATCTTTATGGCGTGGGTGCAACGGTCGCGCTGTCCGATGTTCTGATTGCCTTCTTGGCCGGTTTGGCAATATTTCCGGCGGTGTTTACCTTCGGCATTGCTCCCACCTCCGGCTCGGAGTTGGTGTTCCTCACTCTGCCGTCGGTATTTGCCCAGATTACGGGCGGGCAGATTATCTCGATACTTTTCTTCGTGTTGCTGTTCTTTGCAGCCATCACGTCGGCAATATCGCTGTTGGAGGTGCCGGTGGCATATATGGAGGAGGAGTTCGGTATCAAGCGCGGTCTGGCGGTATTGATAGGTTTCTGCTTTGTGGGTGTCTTTGCCGTTATGTGCACGCTTTCATTGAAGAGCGGTTCGGGCCTGATGATTGGCGGGAATGCCATGTTCGATGCGTTCGATAAGTTCACTTCAAACATAATGTTGCCTTTGGGCGGTATTCTGGTGTCGGTGTTTGTCGGTTGGTTTATGGATAAGAATGTTCGTTACCAGCAGTTTACGACCGACGGACGTTATGCTGTGAAATTCTACAAGGTGCTCACCTTCTTGATTAAGTTTATTGTTCCGGTGGCCATTGCCATTCTGTTTGTGAGCAAGAATCTCTTTTAAGACCGAGTTGGTGTTCGAGAACTATGGCGGTGCTCTTTTTTGTGGGGAGTGCCGCTGTTTTTTGGAGGAAGAATCACCCACTGTGACGGTTATTTATTAAATTTGTGCTTAATATTTTCGTGTGGCATACATGCAGCAATATGATATATATACCACCCTGAAACGTTGGTGGGGATATGATTCGTTCCGAGAAGGGCAGCGAGAGGTCATTGAGTCGGTCTGTTCCGGCCACGACACTCTGGCTTTGATGCCTACGGGGGCGGGTAAGTCGTTGTTGTATCAATTGCCTGCCATGATGATGGAAGGAGTGTGCATTGTCGTGACTCCGCTCATCGCACTGATGAAAGACCAGACCGATGCTTTGCGCCGTCGTGGCATTCCGGCTGCGGCGGTCTATTCGGGAATGACCGACCGACGTATAGATATTGTGTTGGATAACTGTGTCTATGGCGATGTGAAGTTTCTCTATATTGCCCCCGAACGTATTTCGAGCGACATCTTCATCATGAGAGTTCGAAAGATGAAGGTGGCATTGATTGCCGTGGACGAGGCCCACTGCATCTCGCAATGGGGCTATGATTTCCGCCCCTCCTATCTTCGTTTGGCACTCCTGAGAGAGTTGGCACCCGATGTCCCCGTGGTGGCCCTTACCGCCTCGGCTACTCCCCGCGTGGCACAAGACATAATGAGGAGATTGAAGTTTGGCCGGCAAAAGATAGTACAGACAAGTTTTGCCCGCAAGAATCTCTCTTTTGTGGTACGCCGGACCGACGACAAACGAGGACAGCTGTTTCGTGTGTTGGAGAATGTGGCCGGAAGCGGAATAGTCTATGTAAGGACTCGCGACGGAGCCGAGAAACTATCCTCGGAATTGCTCGATGCCGGTGTGTCGGCTGAGTATTACCATGGCGGTCTGCCCCACGAGGAGCGAAACATAAGACAGGATGCTTGGCAGAGTGGGCGAGTGCGTGTGATGGTGGCCACCAATGCCTTCGGAATGGGTATCGATAAGCCCGATGTT